>JBEICW010000468.1:0-2985 GCA_040383785.1 Ignavibacteria bacterium
AACTGCTACTATTGTACATAACATCACTAACCCCTTGATAATATTACCACTTATAGTGATTAGTGAATGGGGGGGGGGTAACTAAAGACCCTATTTTTCTATGGCTTTTCTGTATTGCCATACTTACTCCTATAATTACATAGTTAAATAAAAAATATAAAAAAGTAAAAAAACAAATTTTATTTTTGGCACTTATAAAAGTAATAACAATTTTTTTTGCAAAAAGTTACACTTTTATGAAAAAAAATTAAAAAAAATAAAAAAACTTTTTTAGAATTTGTCAAACCCTTATATAAATGACTGAAAAAAGGGCAAAATATAACAGACTTTTGAAAAATATTTTGTATGTTGTTGGTGTTATGTGGTTTACAAGCGAAGTTTTTTTGTGGTGGGTAGGAGAAAAATGGGAAATAGTAATAAAACGGTGGTTGAGCGTAGCCGAAACCACAGAAAAAATGAACAGGCAAGGGTGCCTGTTCTACTACCAAAACAAGAAATTGGGCTAGCCGCCCTATTTACCCAAATATAGTATGGTGGCCCGTCGAAGTAGTAATCAAAAAAAAATAGGTTAAGTATTGCTACCCAACCTATTTTTAATTTTTAAAATAATATCTATTTAAATATTTACTATATTTATAAATTATGCAGTTTCGCTAAATAATTTTGCAGCAAAGTACTCTTTATTTAGTTTATTGATAAACTTAACAGAAATAGATTTTGGACATGCTGCCTCACATTCATAGTGATTTGAACAAGCACCAAAACCTTCTGCGTCCATTGTATTTATCATATTGATAACACGTTGTTTACGTTCTGGCTGCCCTTGTGGCAATAATGCTAATTGACTTACTTTTGCTGATACAAATAACATCGCTGAGCCATTTGGACACGCAGCAACACAAGCTCCACAACCAATACAAGCAGCGGCATCCATTGCCAAATCAGCATTTTTCTTTGGAATTGGAATACTGTTTGCGTCTTGTGCTTGACCAGTTCTAACGCTGATATAACCACCAGCTTGGATAATCCTATCGAAGGCTCCCCTATTTACAACTAAGTCCTTAATTACCGGGAAAGCAGTCGCTCTAAATGGTTCAATATAAATATTATCACCTTCATTAAAGCTTCTCATGTGTAATTGACAAGTTGTGATTGCTTGTTTTGGACTATGAGGTACTCCATTAATTGTTAGCGAACAAGTTCCGCAAATCCCCTCTCTACAATCATGGTCAAAGGCAACTTGCTCTTGCCCTTTTGCCAATAATCCCTCATTTAATATATCAAGCATCTCCAAAAAAGACATATCAGAACTGATATCATCAATATCATAAACTTCCATTCTCCCTTGAGAATTTGAGTTTTTTTGACGCCAAATATGCAATTTGAATTTCATTTTTAAAACCTCAATTTTTCTATTTTATTTACTTATTTATAACTTCTAACACTCAATTTAATATTTTCATATTCTAAAGGCTCAACATTTCTAATTGGCTTATTGTTTTCACCAGAATATTCCCAAGCGGCAACGTGAGCAAATTTCTCATCATTACGTTTAGCTTCTCCATCTGGATGAACGTGTTCTGTTCTATAATGTGCACCACAAGACTCATCTCTTTCAAGTGCGTCCCAAGCCATTACCTCAGCAAATTCAATGAAATCTGCTACTCTATTTGCTTTTTCAAGCGCAACATTTAATTCAGAACCCGAGCCAGTAATATTTAAATTTGACCAGAACTCTTCTTTTATAGAAGGTAATTTTTCTAATGCTTTTTTGATTGAAGCTTCGCTACGTCCCATACCTACGTTATCCCACATCAATTTACCTAATTCTCTATGGAATGAACTTGGAGAACGTTTACCATTAATATTTAATAAAGTATTAATTCTTGCTTCAGCTTCTTTTTCGGCTTTCACAAATTCTGGGTGAGTATTATCTAATTTCTCTAATCCACCTTGAGCAAGATAATTACCTATTGTATAAGGTAAAATGAAATATCCGTCTGCCAAACCTTGCATTAGAGCTGATGCCCCTAATCTATTTGCACCATGGTCAGAGAAATTCGCTTCACCAATTACGTGCAATCCAGGAACAGTACTCATTAAATTATAATCTACCCATAATCCACCCATTGTATAGTGAGAGGCAGGGAAAATTCTCATTGGCATTTTGTAAGGATTTTCGCCAGTGATTTGCTGGTACATTTCAAAAAGATTACCATATCTTTCAGCAATTGTATTTTCGCCGAGACGTTTGATAGCATCTGCAAAATCAAGATATACACCATAACCAGAAGCCCCAATTCCACGCCCTTCATCACATACTTCTTTAGCAGCTCTTGAAGCAATATCCCTTGGAGATAAGTTACCAAAAGATGGGTATTTTCTTTCTAAATAATAATCTCTTTCATTTTCAGGTATATCTTGAGGAGCACGGTTGTCTCCACCTTTTTTAGGAACCCAAATTCTACCATCATTTCTTAATGATTCAGACATCAATGTTAATTTTGATTGGTGGTCGCCACTAACAGGGATACATGTTGGGTGAATTTGAGTAAAGCAAGGATTAGCAAAAAATGCACCTTTTTTGTAAGCTCTAAAAGTAGAAGTTACATTACAAGCTTGTGCATTAGTAGATAAGAAAAATACGTTTCCATATCCACCAGTTCCTAATACAACTGCATCACCCCAGTGTGATTCAATTTTGCCAGTAACTAAATCTCGAGTAATAATTCCACGTGCTTTTCCATCAACTACAACTATATCCATCATCTCTTTACGAGTGTGCATTTTAACAGTTTTTCTGCCAATTTCTTTAGAAAGTGCCGAATAAGCACCTAAAAGTAATTGTTGTCCAGTTTGACCACGTGCATAAAAAGTTCTGGAAACTTGTGCACCACCGAAAGAACGATTAGCAAGTAATCCACCGTATTCACGAGCAAATGGTACACCTTGAGCAACACATTGGTCAATAATATTAACACTTAC
>JBEICW010000469.1:0-2985 GCA_040383785.1 Ignavibacteria bacterium
ATTTTGTAATTTTGATATTGTTAAAATGCTTTAAAATACTTTTCAAAAATAAGAAAGTTCAATTATAAAATAGAATTAAAATTACTTTTTTATAAAAATAATTTTAAACTTTTACGATAGAACAATTTTTGGTTAATAAATAGATTTTATGTTAATTGCTAAATAATATTTAGGTGGATAATGTTTTATACAGCTGCTATACAAATAGACCCAACTCAAATTACTAAAATTAAAAATGAGCCTACAGATAGCTTTTTTAAGTCATTATTAAATTTAGTATCTTTGGGTAGTAAAGATGATAAATATGAACAAGAAACTTTTACCGCAGTTTCGATAATGAACCAAATTAAAAGTGGTTTGACAGAAGCTGGAATTGATAATGTTATAAAGTTGGCTGTAGATAATCAAGACTATTATTTGGATAAAGAAAATCAAGAAAATGATTTAGAATTTGCGTTTAGTAATCTCAAATTTAAAATCGACCCTGTTGGTTCTAAATTATTTGAAAATATAAACTTAGTAATGGAATATTTAGATAGTGATTTTAAATATTATATAGATATTAATATCAATCGAAAACATAAAATAAACGAATTTCCAATCAAAATCAAAGTAATTGGTTTATTTAAAGAGTTTGGATTAAGTGAAAGAGTAAGTCTTAGTGGTATAAAACAAAAGTTGGAATTTTTATTTACAGAAAGCGAATATTTGGAAACTTTTGTAAAGTCCAAAAACTTAGAATTTAATAAATTCATCAATAAATTATATTATCATTTGGGAAAATTTATTGAAGTTGATGCAATTAAAAAAGATACAATCGGCTGTATCGTTAGACCAAATTCTGCAAATTACACAGAAGATGAAATTAAAACTAAACATGTTTATAGCAATATTTTAGAAGATTATTTGGGATTGTATAATTATTCTTTATATCTTTGGTATTGGTCTGAAATGCTACATAAATTAAATATTAATATTTATAGTGTTATAATTGTTGATGAATATGGTAATAAGATAGTTAAAATTGGACAGGTTGGATTTATGGCTGGTAATTTTAATATGCTAAATCCAAATATTGAATTTAGTGTTGTAAAAGGTGCACATCTAAAGTATTATGGTGAAAATATGTATGTAAAAACTATAATTGAAAATGGGTTACTTTTTGATGAAAATTCGGTTAAAGTACAATTAGAAAGTAAAGAATGGCTAAAACACGTTTACAATGATGCAGATTTCAATATTGATAAAAATAATATAAAAAACTATAGATAATTGTAAATAGTTAGTGGTTGATAGTTAAAGACTAAACATTTTTTATTATAAACACAAGTTATAAAACATAATATAAATTATAAAAATATATTTCTCGAACTAAATGAGTAAAAAATACATTTTAGATACAAATTCAATTATTAATCAGTTAAAATTAGGTGATAAAGGTAATAAATTTAGCAAAGATAAATATTCGATAGATTTATTAGAAAAAGTTTTGAACTCGATAAAAATATCTTTGAATGTTAATTTAGGTAATGTTAATTTTAGAAATTTAGATAGTTATATTTTAGTTTATGATGGTGTAGTTAATACCAAAATCACTCATTTAGAAAAATTATCTGAATTGCAAAATGACTTTGTAGAGTTGGGAAATAATATTAGTTTTATAAATATACTTGATATTCAGTTTTCGGGTAGTATTTTTAGTTCTAATGATGTATTGAAGCGATTTATTAGATTGAATAAAGAGCCGGTAATTTTGGTATCTGATGATTTTGATTTATGTAGTATGGCAATTAATAATCAAAATAAATTCTTGAGACCAGAAGAGTTTTTATTAAAATTGAAATTTTTGGGTGAAAAAGATTTTGAAATTGAAGATGAAATTGCGAGTTTAAGTAATGAAATTATGCATTCAAAATCAACTGTAGAAAGTGATACTTTTAATCTTTTAGATTATTTCAAAACTAATGAGTTAAATAGTACTATTCTCGAAAATACAATAGACGGAAATGTTAGAAAAGTTCCAAAATTTGAAGAATTGCAAAAGAATGGCGAATTTAAGAAAAAAACGAAACAATGTCCAGATTTAATCAACGCAAATGTAAATAATAAGTTAAATCAAATTGAAATAATCAATAATTATAACAAAATTGAAACACAAAAAATAAGCAAAGATATGTTGTTTAAAAATAAAGAGAATAACTCAAGTGATAAAAAATCTTTTAATAGCTTAGAAGATTTGAGTAATTTATTGGATATACCCAAAGACAAACAATCCAAGAGAGAAATAAAAAAAGCTAATAGATTGAGTGATAATAGTACTACTGAAAGCCCATATAAAAAACATAATGATGCTTTAGAAAAAGATAATAGCACAAATAGTGCAGATGTAGATTATTTTTTAAATATCTTTTCTAAGTAATTACATTTTCAATTTAATAAATAATCCTAATTTATATTTAATGTTGAGAAATTACTTTAATTTGTAATTTATTTTGCAATTTTATTCTAAAAATGTAACTTTTTGATAAAATTTTTGTGTTTATTAAATAAACCCAATATAATTACAAAAAAAATTTTGAAATGAGGCAAATATTAAATCACATTTACCATATTTTGTGCTAAAATTAAAAAATGTAAAAAGTAGAAATTTCGGTAACAAATTAGTTTTTGTTTACTTTTTTTTATCTTTATTTGCTTTAAATTCATTTAGTTCTTTCAACACTTTAAAATCTCAAACATTTAAAGTTTTAGATATAAATTCGAGTTTATATCCACAAATTAGTGCAAAGTTATTTACTTTAGACGACCAGTTAAAACCATACAAAGACATACAAAAAGAAGATATTTTCATAAAAGAAAATGGAATATTGAGAATTGTAGATTCAATTGTATGCAACACCGAAGAAATAGCAGTTCCTCCTCTTTCTGGTGTATTAACTATAGATGTTTCTGGTTCTATGGCTACTAATAATGGATTGGTTATAG
>JBEICW010000470.1:0-2958 GCA_040383785.1 Ignavibacteria bacterium
ATGAATTTAACTTCTATTTATTAGATGATACTTTGATAGTACCAATATTTAATATTGAAGAGAGTAATTTAGAATTTAAAGTTGAAAATATGATTGAACAGGGAATAATTGACTGGATTTTTGATAATAAAATCACAAGAATTATACCTGATTTATTTGAAGATAATTCTAATAAAACTACATTTTTGGCTTTGGTGCCAATCACATTAGAAAATGAAAACATAGGATTTTTGATATCAAAAGTTGATAATCAAATTTCAAATTATTCAAATAAAGAATTATCTGTTTTGCATAATATTTGTCTATATTTCCTACTTAGATTAAATACAAGTTATAAAAATAAAGAAATTCAAAGACTTAAAAAGGAAGTTGAAGCATTTAGTCATAGAATTATAGAAACAGCAAACTCAAGCACTGTTTCTGAAATTAGTAATTTATTTATTAATGAAATTAATCTACCAATTAAAAAATTAGAAGGGCATATAAAACTTTTAAAATCTGGATTAGGTAATATTGATAGACGAAGAGAGTTGATTGAAGAAGAAACTAATAATATAAAAGATTTAGTAAAACAATTTCAAAATATTACCAAAGACATCAAAAAAACTAATGTAAAACAAGTTGAAATCAATTTAGCATTGAGTGAAATTGTTAGATTAATTAGACAGCAGTTTTTGCAAGATGATATTGAAATTGAGTTTCAACCATATCCAAGGGATTTATTTGTAAATATTGATAAATTACAATTAGAGCAAGTTTTACTAAGTGTTTTAAAAATGTCAAGAGCAAAAATGGTTGATGGTGGTAAAATACAAATTATCACAAATAATGTTGGTAGATATTATAATAATATAACAATCATTGATGATAGTAATGGATTTGATAAAGATGAGTTAAAAAATATATTTAACCCGAATTATAATCTAAAAAATGAAAAACCAAGCAACAAAAATAGCAACTCAATAAAAAATAATGAAGAAGACCAGAGTTTATTTATTGCAAAAAGTATTTTACAAAATTTTAAAGCAAAAATAACTGTTGTTTCTGAATTAGGTATTGGAACAACATACAAAATACAAATACCTAAAAAAGTTCGATTAAATAATTATTAATTTTCTAATTTTATGATAAATTAAAAAAGTAAAATATAACTTAAAATTAAGAATAAATATGAACACGTTTATAAAGTATAAAACAAATATTCAAAAGTATAAAGTTTTAAATTCAAATTTAAAATCTAATGGATTACTGTTTTTATTTTTTATAATTGTCAATGTATTTGTATTTAATAACTATACTAATTCTAAAAGTTTACAAAAAATATCTGTTAAACCTAACAATAGGATTTCAGTTTATTTAGACGAAAATTTAACTTATTTTTCCAATTTGAGTGATGATAAACAAAAAATTGAATTAGAGTTTTCATCGGTATTTTTTCAAGATAACTTAAAAGATATAATTGTAAATAATGGTTTAATATCTTCAATTTCAACCTTTAATCGAGAGCAAAATACAATTATTGGTGTAAATTTATCTACACAATTAGGATATACTGCTAATTTTTTACCATATTCAAAATCTATAATGCTTGAAGTTTTTGATTGGAAACAACTAAAACCTTCTGAAGATGCTTACCGAAATGGTCTATTGGCATTAGAAAGCGGATTGATAGATGATGCAATATCTCAATTTACAACAGCTACTCAATTAAAGTCAGCAAATGGAAGTGCAATTTTAGGACTCACACAATTGCAAAATAATATGGAATATGAAGGTTACAAAAACCTTGTTTATGCATTTGAGAATAAATCTGATATTCCGGACGTTTATGCTGCACTTGCACAGATTTACAAGTATAAAAATGAAACTCAAACAGCAAATAAATTTTCAAAAATATTTTCGAATCTGACTGGGATTATTTATTTTGAAGATTTACCACTTAATTTAGATTCAATAAGTTTGATAAATAATCTAAATTTGAATTATTTAGAAGAGTTTATTGTAGAAAGTGCAAATATTGATACAACTAATATTAATACACCAATAATTATAGATTCTACGAAAATCAAAGATAGTTTAAATGCATTAAAGTCAGCCCAAAGTGATGTCTTTATACCAAAAGATTTCTTCAAGTATCTAGGTGCAATGCTACTGATAACCATTGGTGTTTTTATGATTATAATGCTTTCAAAAAGGAAAAAGAAGGAAAAAATATTAAATGTAAAAGATAAATTTAAAAGTTCATTAAATAATGCAATCAATGAAATTGATCCTGAAAAGTTCCAAAAACAAAAAGAAGTAAGAAGAAATCTATTTATAAAGAAAAAGGGAATTGAAAAGCAACATAAAAATGCGAATACAAAACCCAAAACTAACATATATCCCAAAGAGCCAACAATTGATTTGAATAAAATAAAAAAAGTAGATAAAAATAATTTTGTTGAAAATATTGAAATTGAAAATAATACAGAAAAGTTGCAAAGTTACTTAGAGACTTTGATTGAAGTTAAAAAAAGAGAAGAAGAACAATTACAATCAATAAAATCTAATAAAGCAATTCAAAATAAAGAAAAACGTAAATATCGAGAAAATTTCTCATATAAAGATATAAAACATTCTGATGAACCAAGAACTATAGATAGAAGTAATAAAATCGAGGTAACTAACCAAGAAGTTAACACTATTTTAAATATTAGTGATTTACCAGATGCAAAATTAGACCCTAAAGCAGATTTAGCAGTACGATTAGCACAAAAGCAAAAAGAAATTCAAGAGCAAAAATTAAAAGAAATGTCAAATAATAATGAAAGTTCTTCACAATTTGAAACTTTTGCGAAAAATAAGAGTATTGAAAAAAGTGGCTTAGAAACACAACAAAATATTAATTCTTTAAATAATGATAGTGAAAAGTTAAAGAATTTAGCAGATAAATTCAAAATAAAGAAAAACGTAAATATC
>JBEICW010000471.1:0-2951 GCA_040383785.1 Ignavibacteria bacterium
TAATTAATATTTTTTTGTATTGTTTTTATTTGTAAATTTGCAAATTATTAATTTTTAAAAAAGAAAAATATGGCAAAGTATTTAAGTCTGTATGGAAACAGAGCTGGAACTTGTTTAAGTCTACAAAGCCCAACGGCTGCTCAATTAAAAATATTTAAGGCAGTTTTATTAAGCGAAACACAACATAGTGAATATATATCTTCAAGTAAAGAAGATAGAGAAGTTTTATTAAATCAATATAGAGTAGCAAACCCAACTATTATTGAAGAAAAAAAAAAGATAATTCCCCATACGGTAAGGGAGGCTGCTCCAGTTGTGGTAAAAGAAAAAGAAAATAAAATAGAAGTTGAATTAAACACAGAAATTCAAATAGAAGTACCTACAGAACTACCTACGGAAGTAGTTACTGAAGTAGTAACAAAAAAAACAAAGAAAAAAACAAAAAAATAATCACCAAAAATTAAAAAATTATGCAAAAATTTGAAATAACGCCAGCGGAGGGCGTTTCAAAAGAAGAGGCTATGGAAGCCTTTAACAGTCAATTTGTTAAAACATCCAATTTGTCAAAAGATTTTAACAATTTACCTGAAGACGTAAAGTCAGCAATCGCTGGCAGGGTATTAGGTTCGGTAAATACAAAATTGAAAAAGCTAATGAAAGAAGTCGATTTGGAATTGATTGACAATGACACGGCTGGTTCAGTTGAAATTCTTTTGGAAAAAATTACCGAAATTAAATCGGAATACCAAAAAGAAATTGATGACGCTCGAAAAGGAAATCCAGAAATTGAAGAAAAAATCAGAAATTTTGAAAAGAAATTAGATGAGCAAAAAGCTTTAAACAAAAAACTTAAAGAAGATTTTGAAATTGCACGCGCTGAAAAAGAAAATTTGGCAAAAGAATTTACAGCAAAAGAACGTAGCATTTTATTAAACGAGTATAAAAGAAATCAATTATCAAAGGTTAATTTAGTAGAAGATGAGATTTATAGACTTGCTTTTGATAAAAAAATGGAATCTTTTAAAGTAGAATTGGACGAGGAAAATAATCCAAGAGTTTTAGATGCAAATGGTTCGCCAATTATTTCTAAAAAAGAAGCTGGGAAATTTGCCGATTATGCTGAAGTAGCTTTTGAAATAGCAGATAGTATCAAAGCAATCAAAAAAGCTCCAGAGGGTGGCTCATTTACAACTCCATTAGCTCCAGAGGGCGGTGGTGAAAGAAAAGCACCAAGAAGAGTCGGATAATACAAAGCAAAACTATAAAACTTGCAAGCCACTTCGTAATGAGGTGGCTTTTTTATTTTAAAAATATTTTTTTTGGTATTAATATTTGATTTATATTTGCATAAATTTTAGTATAACCAGCTATCGAATCGGTTCTTTGTCTATTAGACACAAAAAAATCATAAATTTTATTATTAACCGCATAAAAAAAATATATATGCCAAATACACTTTTAACACCGTGCCCAGAGCACTTATTATTGGAAGAAGCGTTCGCGTGTTCTTTTATGGAAGATTATACTTCCCAATTGCCAACAACAGGTTTGATTCTTAATTCAAACGCAGTAAACAAATCAGTAAGAAATGCAATGCAAATGGCTGACGGAACTACTAAAGCAGTAGAAATCGTTTGGAATCAAGAGTTTTGTGGAACTGCATCTGATGGTTGTTTAACTGACACTTGTAATGCAAGTCCAATGGATTTGGTACAAGCTAAATCTGTAGTAAACTATGACGCTTGTGATTCAGATAATTCTGGATATATGAGTTTCAAAGTAGCTTACAATGAGTTCAAAGCTTTCAACGAATTGATGAGCAGAGGTCCAGTAGGAGTAAGACAAGTATTATCTCCAGAGTCTGGAATGTCTACAGATTCAATCCAATTCAGACTTTACAATGCAATCAAAAAATTAGAATTGCAAGCTGAAGAAAAATTATCTGCTAAATTAGTTGATTTGATTATCAATGCAAGTGGTGGATTTTCAAGCTATGAGATTGACAACGCTACTGACTTAGGTTTGACTTTTGCAACTTCTACTTTCGGTTTGGCTAAAGAAGTTAAAACTTTCGGTCAAATTGAAACTGAAAACAAATCTAACTTTAACGATGCAATGAGCGAAGTTCAAGAATCAGCTTTCCAAGCTCGTTTTTGCTCTAACCCAATTATCGTAGGTGGAAAATCAATGCAACAATATATGAGTAGATTAGAAAGCGGATGTTGCGCTACAAACGGATTTGATATCGCTACTTATGCTCAAAAATTCTCTACACCATTCTTGAGAAACAATTCAGTTGAAAAATTGATTGGTAACGACCATTTCTTATCAGTTGAATTGGGAGCTATCCAATACTTGAACAAATTGCAATATCAAGGAAAATGGGGTTGGACAATGCCTACTTCTTATAGAGGTACAATTACTTCTCCTTGGACTGGTAGAGTATTTGATATGACTTGGAAACTTGATGAGTGTACGGGTGATGTTATTTATACATTAGCTTACAACGAAACTCTTTTGGATATACCACAACATTTCTGTGCTGGTGACCATAGAGAAGGAGTAAACGGAATCCAGTATTTCAAAATAAATAACTAATAATTTGAGCTGCATAGAATTCACTTTATTAAAATGTAAAAAGGAAGAGACCTCCAGTGCTTATGTGCTGGAGGACTTCTTTCCTTCTTTAAGTTCAAAGGATGTTTTCAGTTGGTTTGAAAACCCTTATAGAACTATTGAGAACGCTACAAATATGGCATATAATGAGATGATAGTCAAATTATTAGCTAAAAGTGGCAAAGAAAATAGAAAATTGAATGCAAGAATTGGTCAAAGATTCGACAAAAACTACTATTCTTTAGGTAGTTATGTAGAAATTGAAGCACCAAGAGATAGATTTTCAATGGTTACTATAAATAATATAGTAGTAAATGTACAACATACAGGTAAAA
>JBEICW010000472.1:0-2948 GCA_040383785.1 Ignavibacteria bacterium
ATTTATATTTAAAGGTGAAAAATGTCATCAAATCTAAAAAACAAAAAAGATGAAAAACCAAACATCTCTGAAACTACTATAAAAAGTAGTAGAAATTCAAAAAATCCATCAAATTCTTTATTTGGTATTCCTGAAAAATATCAAGACTATCTTTTTATTGGTCTTTTGATTGCATTAGTATATATATTTTTGGGTGGTGCAATTTTTGGTAATGGATTAGAAGCAAATAGTGATAGATTAGCATCTGATTCTTTTAGAACTTACCTTGACGAAGCAAGTAAACGTGGTGAGTTTCCGCAATGGATTTCTTATATTTTTGGAGGTATGCCATCTTATGGTTCATTACTTACTACTGGCGACAGATGGTGGGATTTCTTTTCAAAGTTTTTGAATGGATTTACAAACTTTATTGGTCAATTAGTTGGTAGTGATGCAGGACGTATTGCTGCATTTTATAGCTTTTATTCAATTGGCATTTATTTATTATTAAGAAATAGAAAATTAGATAGAATTTCTTCATTTTTGGGTGGATTTGCTGCTACATTTTCTACAAGTGTTATTATTTGGGTAATGATAGGGCATAATACAAAACCAGTAGCAGCGGCTTGTTTGCCATTTATATTGTTATTTTGGGATAAACTAAAAGATAAATTCTCATTTGTGCATTTCGCTTTATTAGCTGTGGCTACTCATTTTTTATTTGAATCTACTCACGTTCAGATGATTTTTTATGTTGCTTGTGCTATAGGGATTTATTTCTTATATGATGTAATTAGTGGATTAATCTCTAAAGTAAATACTCAAGGAATTTTACGTGCTGCTGGTCTTATGTTAGTGTCGGCGGGATTGGCATTTATGCTTTCATCTGATAGATATTTGTCTGTAATGGAATATACTCCATATTCAACTCGTGGCTCTGCTCCAATTAATATCTCTGAAGCAAAAACTACAAATAAAGTGAGTGAAGATGGAGGTAATCCTTATGATTACGCTACAATGTGGTCATTTAGCCCTGCTGAAATGATGACATTTTTTGTACCTAATTATTATGGTTTTGGTCAATTAAAATATGACCCCGCAGACCCAGATAATGCTGGAACAACACTTTCTCAATTTTTTCAAGCTGAAACTAAATTGCCCACATATTTTGGACAAAAGCCATTTGAAGATGCTGCACCTTATATGGGGATATTAATTTTATTTTTAGCAATTTATGGTTCAATTACAAGGTTTGATAGCAATTTTGTTAAGTTCTTGGTAATATTATCTGTTTTCTCAATTTTGCTTTCATTTGGATATACTTTTCCAATTTTATATGACTTTTTCTTTTATTATATACCGAGTTTTAATAAATTTAGAGCACCTTCTATGGCATTATTTTTAGTTCAATTTGCTACTCCACTTTTGGCGGCTTATGGATTAAATAATATTATAAAATCAAAATCAAATAATGACACTAAAGCTACAAAAATTGCAACTTATTTCCTTTATGGCTCAGTTGGATTTTTAGTATTAGGATTTTTATATTCTGTAGTATTCAAATCTTCTTATTTTGAGGCAATTGCTGCATCTAAAGTAATGGCATCTTTCCCAGAGCAATATAGAGGACAAGTATTACCTGAAATGCAAAATTTCATTTGGGGAAAAATGATTAGCGATTGGTATTTTAATGGATTCATATTGATTTTAGGTTTTGGGTTAATTTACGCATATCTAAAAGATAAAGTAAGTGCTAATATTATGTCAATTTGTATAGTAGTATTAGTTTTATTTGATTTGTTGAGAGTGGGCAATAGACCTCTAAAAATTGCAGATACAAAAGTAGATTACAATCAAGCTTTTGCTAAAACAGATGTAATTAACTTTTTAGAGCAAGAAAAGGGCTTATATAGAGTTGCTGATTTTGCTTCCCCGGGTCCTAATATGCCTGCATATTTCAAATTACAAAACATAAATGGTTATCACTCTGCAAAAATGAGAGTTTATCAAGATTTATTAGATGTTTGCGCTCAAGGTAGCACATCTCAAATGACTGACCCTTTTATGTGGAAAATAATGAATGTTAAGTATATAATTGACGGAAGACAAATGCCTGGCGTTCAACCAGTATTTGCTTCGCAAGAAACTCAACAATTTGTTTATTTAAACTCCGACTATACTGAAAGAGCATTTTTTGTGAAAAGTGCAGTTGTAGATAAAAAAGAGAATATTATCAAAAAAATGAAATATGACCCTGCTGGAAACTTTAATCCATTAGAAGTGGCTTATGTAGAAAAAGCATTACCTGTAAAAATTGATTCTGCCACTTCAGAAGCAAAAGCAAAAGTTACAAAATATCAAAACGAAAAAATTGAGTTAGACGTTACTGCTACTGGAAATAACTTACTATTTATGAGTGAAATTTATTATCCAAAAGGTTGGAAAGCTTTTGTAGATGGTAAAGAAACTGAAATATTCAAAACAAACTATGCATTTAGGTCAATTATAGTTCCAACCGGAAAACATAAAGTAGAATTTAAGTTTGAGTCTGAAAAGTTTAATTTAGGTAAAAACTTGAGTTTATTCACAAATGTGGTGTTAGTTGCCTTTATTGGTTTGGGTGTATTCTTAGAAAAACGTAAAAAGAAAGAAGAAGTATAAGAAATTGTAAATTATTAGTTGTTGAAATGAATTAGAAAAAATTATGAATGGCAAAGATTTTGTAAAAAAATGGAAGGGCATAGCAAAAGATGTTGACCCAGAAAAAGCAAAGTATGATTATTTGATGGTAAAGCATAAAAGTGAATTGAATTAGCTGAATAATTTTAAAATATAAAAATATAAAAAAAACAAAAATTACTAAATGGAAATAAGTCAAGAAGAATTAAAGATTATAGAAGATATTACGGTATTTTTTGAAAAGTTAGCTAAAGGTAAAAATTATATAGTTTTGCCAGAAGAATTATTAG
>JBEICW010000473.1:0-2943 GCA_040383785.1 Ignavibacteria bacterium
ACCTGCAAAAAAAGATATCACGGCTCTTGTACCAGATAAAAATCTATTTGCTACAATAATATAAAAACCAAATTTATTAAACCATAACTTGGGCTTTTCTAATGATTTTGAATTAATAAAAGGGATTTTGTTGGATTCAATAATTTTTTCACCAAAAAACTTTCCAATATAATACATCAAAACAAAACCTAATATCGACCCTAAAGTAGAAGACATTAATAAAGAAATAAAATCTATATTTCCTAATCCAACTAAACTACCCATAAAAAGTAGCAAAACATCACTTGGAGATGGTGGAAAAATATTTTCTATAAAAGTAATGAGGAAAGCAAAAAGCAAAACCCAATACCATTCTATACTTTTGAGTAATTCTAAAGCATAATCCAAATTAGTGAACAATTCTACAATTTCATTCATATAAGTCTATATTTACCATATATTAAACACAACTAATTTGAGACTTTATTTTGAATATTTAAATTAACTTATTCTATATTTAGCATTTGTTCTCTAATTCTTTCAATTTCGTCTTTCATATCAACTACTAAATGTGCCACTTGTGCATCATTAATTTTTGAGCCGATTGTATTAGTTTCTCTATTCATTTCTTGTAATAAAAATCCTAATTTTTGTCCAATAGGTTTGTCTGTTTCTAACATTTCATTAAATAATTTTAAATGTGAATAAAGTCTAACACATTCTTCTGAAATATCTAATTTATCAGCCATCAAAATCATTTCTAACTGTAATCTTTGTTCATCAATATCATCATTGTCAAAATTTGGGCAACTTTTTGTCTTAATCTTTCTCTTTCTGCTGGAATCCTTTCTACACCAAAATACTCAACTTTTTTTACAACTTCCAAAATGGTATTTAATCTCATTTGAACATCTTTAAGAAGATTTTCACCTTCTTTCTCTCTCATTTCTACAAACTCAAACAAACATCTTCTTAGTGTTTGTTCCAATAAACCCCAAACAAATTCATCATCTAATTCCTCTTCTTTGGAAGTAAAATGAGTTGAAAAATTTAAAATATGGTCTAAAGTAACTGGTTCTTTGATTTTTAAATTCTTTTTTAATTCATTTAAAGAATTAAAAATTCCACTTGCAATATTTTGGTCTATATAAAATGGAGCCTCACCTTTATCTTTTTCAATATTTATATAAACATTTAAATTCCCACGTGAAATTTGTTGTTTTATAATCTCTCTAATTGCAAATTCTCTATGTGAAACAGATTTTGGGAATCTACAATTTATATCCAAATTTCTACCATTCACACTTTTTATTTCAATAGATACTTTTGTACCTTTATCACTTGTTTCAGCTTTACTAAAAGCCGTCATACTACGAAACATTTAACTTCCTTTTAAAATTTTTAATTTGAATTCTATTTTGACTCTTCTTAATTGCTATTTAATTTCAATTAATTATAATCTTTTTACACTATCTCTATAATCTTGAGAATACTTAATATAATTAGGTGATGTACTTGTTACTCTTTCAATTTCTTCTGGTTTTAAGTCTCTTATGATTTTACCGGGTACACCAGCTAATAAAACTCCCTCAGGGACAACAAAATTTTCCTTTACAACTGACCCAGCGGCAACAATAGTATTTGAATTTACAGTTGCATTATCCAAAATTAAAGCTCCCATACCAATTAAACAATTATCTTTGAGTGTGCAACCATGAAGAGTTACAGAATGACCAATACTAACATCATCACCAATTAATAAAGGATATCTCTGGTTAGTTACGTGTAACATTGATAAATCTTGTATATTTGTTCGTTTTCCAATTTTAATCCAATGAACATCGCCACGTATAACAGAATTAAACCATACAGAGCTTTGCTCACCAATTTCTACATCACCTACAATTCTAACTCCCTCACAAATAAAAACAGAAGGATGTATTTTAGGTGTTATTCCATTGTAACTATATATAGAGCCGTTTTTTCCAATTTCTTGAATCATAACAAAGTTATTAATTATTCAAAAATTACAAATATTTTTTCAATATTACGTTGATATAATAGCAAAATTACACAATTAAAATATTAAATTAAAAAATGTGTATTATTTAATTCAATTAAATTCAAATTAAATCCAATATTTATTATAAATTATATGAATACTAACTTACAATCAACTAAATTAGACAATAAAGTTATTTTTATCACTGGTTCTTCCAAAGGTATTGGTCTGGCAATTGCAAAATCTTTAAAGGAGCTAACAAATAGTATAATTATAATTAGTGGCACTGCACCAGCGGCTCAATATGAAATGATGGGTTATTTTGACAGAACATTTTTAGATTATAACCAAGTTTTTTATTACCCAATGAATCTAAAAAATGCAGAATCAATAAATTTTGTATATAATAATCTCATTGAAAAATTTGGCAAAATCGACATTTTAATTAATAATGCTGGCATAGGTATTTTTAAACCATTTGATGATATATATTTAGATGATTTATCTAATACAATGGAAGTAAATTTTATTGCACCAGTTAAGTTGATTAAATTAGCACTTCCATCAATGATTAAAAACGAAAATGGAATGGTTGTTAATATTTCTTCAATAGCACATTTTGAAAAATTCAAAGGTTCATCAATTTATGCCGCTTCAAAATCAGCACTTACTAATTTTAGCAAAGTATTAAGGGAAGAAGTTAGAAGTAAAAACATAAAAATAATGAATGTGTTCCCTGGAGCTACTAAAACAGATATTTGGAGCAAAGAATCTTTAGATAAATATGGTGAAAAAATGATTGATGTTAACGATTTGGGCTATGTGATTGCAAATAATATAGTTATGAGTTACCAATATGACTTAATGATAGAAGACATAACAATTAGACCAACAAATGGTGATTTATAAAATTGAACTTGCACAAATTGCATTCTTTTTCGCATTTTTCACAAAAAAACTTC
>JBEICW010000474.1:0-2942 GCA_040383785.1 Ignavibacteria bacterium
AAAAAGAATATAATTTAAAATTCTGATGAACAAACTCTTTTCTCCTACAATATCTTTATCGAATAATGGTTTTATAGTATTTTCAAAATTCCCCAATAATACTTCTATTTCTTTTTCTAATTCTTTTCTCAATTCTTTTTCTTCTTCTGAATCCATATTAATTTTAATTTAAAAGGTTTTTAATTTGTTCAATTCTTTCTTCTCTTTTTGGGTGCTTGTATGCTATGTTTCCACAGGAACATTTTAAATCCCACGTTGAAGAATCTATACTTTTACGAGTTGGAAAAACATTTACATTACACTTATCGCAAATCACTTGACTTGGGTAATGAATAGTATTTGTTGATACATTTATGTTTTGATTACTGTTGTTTTTTGATTTAAACTTTATTTCGCAGATAAAACCACCTGCTTTAAAAATTAAAACTAAAATAATAACGATGATAATAAATTTAAAGTCATAACTCATAGTGCTTTTTATAATTATTATTTACCATTTTTTATGTGTTTTTTTATGGATTCAAGTTCTCTTTTTGATATTCCCATTTCCAATAAAGCAACGTCAGTTAAGGCAGGAAAAAGTGGAACATCATAAATCATTGGATGAACAGGAAAGACTGTTGTAAATTTTTTCATAGTTTTATGAAGTTGCTCTCTTATTTCTTCTTTTGAATATAATTTGTCTAAATCATTTTCTTGTGATTCATCTTTTAGTAAGAAAATATCTATATCTGCACAAAAAAATGCTAAAAATTCTTTTAATGTTGTTTCGTTTTGAGTTTCCATATTTATTTATTTTAAGTTTATTTAATTAATTATTCGTGTTTATTATTAATAGATGTTTGCTCTCTTTTATAATTTTCATCAATTACAATTCCGTTCATTTTTTTTGATTGATAAACGAAAATATCTATTGAAAAAAAAACAATAAAAGACAGTAATAAGATGGTTATTATCCTATATAAAATCATTTTATTTTAATTTAAAATATTAACTAATTAGTTCGTCAGTATTAATGTCGTGATAGTTTAAAATACTATTTATTTCTTCAAACATTAAGTCAAGACAACGATTGTAGGCATCGCTTTCTGCACTATCGGGAGCGAAATCATTTTTAGATTCCATTTTTTTGTAAAGTTTACTTTGAATGTCAAAAATAACCAAGCATAAATCTTTTGATTTTATTGCTCTTTTTAATGCCATTTCATCATCAATATTTTCTAAATCAAATTTTAATTCTGCTTTCATAATTTAAAAATTATCATTACACCAAATAGGAGTTTTTTCTCCTACATAAGAACCTTTTACATTATAATCAAAATGTTCCATAGCATCCGTGAATGATAAACCTTGATTTATCAATATTTCAATACATTTAGTAACAGAATATATTAAACGCATAGATTGTTCATCGTAACCTATAACTGCATCGTCAAAACCATCTGCTTTAAGAAAACTTACTTCTCCGTAATTTTCAAAAATATTATCAATTATCTTATTCAGCATCTTGTTCAATTTTTAAGTCTTTATTTTCTTCATACCATTGTTCATAATCATCAAGGTAAATATACTCATCATCTAAACGATTTTCGATATATTTGTCCATATAAGATATATTTTCAGTATCTCCAATAATATTGTAAACCTCTCTTTTACCTATCGCTATTGATATATCTGAAATTAATAAAGCGATATTTTTTCTGATACAAACACCTGTGTTTTCTGTATCGAAAGATTTTGTTGAAATAATAAAATCTATCAGTAAGTTATACTTTTTCATATTTACTTGTTTTTTTATGGTTCTTTACTTTATGTTTCTTAAAAAAATTATTTATAAGCGAAATAGTTTTTTCATCTTCAAAAAAATCTCTTGGATAGTCAAAAACTTCCATTTTTGTTCCATTTTCCTGTATTTGAACTTTTTTTAATTCTTCTATAAACCTTGCTCTATAAGACTTTATTAGGTTAAGTCCTAACATCATTTTTTTTGTAGGTTTAAGTTTTACTTCTTTACTTTTAAGGTAAGTATTTAAAATCATTTTAAGTAGTTTTTAGGGGTTATTTTATTAACTTAATCTCAAAGGAAACAACTTGTAAAAAATTGCCCTTGTAATCTCAATATCGTACAAAGCATCGTGAAGTTTACTTTCATCAACCTCAATACCCAATGCTTTTGCAGTATTTAAAAGATTACAACTTGTCATCGTAGGTCTTACACTCAATATGTGAGGTGTAGCCATTACAAATACATCAAAACAATTTGACCAAAACCAAGAACCGAAATATTCATCTCCGTTCTGTTTGAACCAAGCACGTAACATAGGGTTATCAAAACTTGCGTTGTTAAAACCTACAAGATAGAACTTATCTTTTTTATCGTATTTATCAACGTATTTACCAAGCATCTTAACAACTTCCAAGTAAATAGTTTTCATTGGTGGATAATTAGCAATTTGCTCTCTTGTAATATTGGCTATTGCAAGTGCTTCATCGCTAATTTCTGCGTTTGGATTAGGTTGAACCTTGAAATCAAAAGTTTCTTTAATCTCCCCATCTATATCTATGTAACCCGATATTTGGTGGATGCCATCTTTCCAATACCTAACTCCTGTTGTTTCAGTATCGAAGAATAATAATTTTAAACTCATTTTGCTTGTTTTTTTTTGTAAAGTTATAACTTTTCTTCATCAATATCGAACTCAATTCTTAAATCCTCACATAAAGCATAACCATCACATTCTGCTTCATCGAAAAACACATTATCATCTATTCCCCAATATAAACTTCCCGATGAATTTATATTTTGAAAAGTACTAAAGTTAGTTGTTCCTTCTACACCTATTCTTGCATTTGAAGTTGAATAAACATGTAACGGATAATTTGGGGAAGAAGTGCCAATGCCTATGCCATTAGTTCCCTCATACATAATAGAATTCCCTATT
>JBEICW010000475.1:0-2936 GCA_040383785.1 Ignavibacteria bacterium
ATGGAGGTATAGATTTTTCAATTATAGAATTAAATGATATATACAAAAACGATAAATGTATTGGTATTAAAGAAATTACAAATAAAAATACCTTTGAGAATTATTACTTAATTTTCACAAGTAATTCTGTTTTTAAAACTACAGATTTTATAAATTTAGAGCCAGTTCTCAGAAATAATGATGTTTTGATAAAAAGTTATGATGTTTTAGATAACCAAATTGTTTTGGTTGGTAGTAAAGGTTTGGTATATTATTCTGATAATTATGGATTGGATTGGGAATTAAAATCTAAAAGTACAAATTTAGCATATAGCAAAAATACTCTTCCACAAATGAAATTTATTGATGACAATACAGGTTTTATTTTAGAAAGTAGAGGTAATAAACTCTATAAATCAATAAATCAAGGTCTTGATTGGGCATTGGACAAAACATTTGAGGGATTAATTTGTAATAATATGCATTTTATAAATGAGAAAGTAGGGCTTATTACTTGTGATAATGGCATAATATTAAAAACTACTAATAGTGGTTGGGATTGGGATACTATTCAATTAGATGCAAAATCAAATTATTTTGATATAAAATTTGTAAATGATAAAATTGGGATTATATATAATAGTTCCGATAAGTATCAATATTGGACTTATGATGGAGGAGAAACTTGGAATAAAGATAGTACCGTATTGAATTATATACCAAACAAAGTAACTAAGACAATAACAAATATATTATTTATTAATGATTCAATTTGGTATAGATTTAATAACACAGGATCAGTATTTGATAGATGGGGTCAAATCAGTATTGACCAGGGGAAGTCTTGGGAAATTACATATAAGTATTCATCATTAAATCCAATTACTAAATTATATCAAGTAGATTCTTTAACTTATTTTGGTATAAGTAATGATGGAATATACGAGTCTTATGATGGTGCATTAACTTTTAATAAGAGGAATTATCCATTAGTTGGTTCTGATATACTTTTCACAAATAATCAAACAGGTTATGCTCTTGGTAGTGACAGAATTTACAAAACAACAAACAAAGGTCTTACTTGGTTTAAACTATATTCGCAATTTAATGGCTATTTAAAAAATATACATTTTTTCAAAAATGGCAAAGGCATTATTGCAGCCAGTGCTGGAGTTATTTTGACTAATGAAGAAATTGTTACATCTATTGAAGACTTAGTTTTTGACATTAATAAATTGAAAGATAGTTTATTTGCAATCTTCCCCAATCCATCTTCAGACAAGATTTCTTTAGATTTGGGTGGTGTTGCATTTGCTGATTTGGTGGTTTATGATATTCTGGGTAATGAAATAATGTCTATCCCAAATTACACAAACAAATGCGAAATCGATATAAGCAATTTATCCATTGGCACATATACAATACAAGTGCAGAGTAGCCTAGGAAGTATAAGCCAAAGACTGTTGGTGAATAGGTAAGAAGAAAGAGGTTAGAGATTAATGGTTAATGATTAGAGATTAATGATTCATTGTAGAGACGTTGCACGCAACGTCTTTTTTTGTTTTTACACAATAAATATGTAGTATGTGCGTCAATCTCAATTATCCTGAACCATGATTAAAAAGATTTTGGGATTGACTTGATTTAGGAAAGTTCATTGAAATAAAATAACAGGCAAAAATCGTGAAATATCGTGAACTTTTTGATGAAAAATGCAAAAAATAGTGCAAATAGTGCAAAATCTCTTTTCTTAATAATTACCACGTCATTTATGGCGTGGATAGAAATATCTTTCTCCGTTCTCCTCATTTTCTTTTGTTGGGCGAGCCGCCCAACCTACCCAAAGAAAAGAAAAACAGCCAAAAATCGTGAAATATCGTGAAGTTTTTGCTGAAAAATAGCAAAAATAGTGCAAATAGTGCAAAATTATTCTATAAATAATGATAAAAATAATATAGTTGTAAGTTTATATATGGTGAAATTGAAATTAGTGACTCAAATGTATTTGCTATTGAAAATGAAGCAATAGTTGATTGTGAAAATAAAAGTATGTATGTAACAAAACAGTTGTCCCCAATTTTCAATAAATGTTTATGTGTTTTTTTATGAGTAATAATATTGTTAGATAATTACATAACATTAGAAGCAATAGAATTTGAGACGCTGCTTTGTTCCAAAACAGAAGTAGCAATTTCAATAATATTTAAATTGCTTTCATTATTTATTTTATTTACACCTTTAATATTTATTAATACATTTTCTAATGATTTTGAATTATGACCCAAAATATTTATTGTATCTTTTACAACACTTTCAACATCATCTGCTCTAACACTAATATTTAGCGAAGCACCTCGAATTAAATTAGTTGCTTCTGCTACTCTTTCAGAAAGTATTTTTACTTATTCTGCCACTACAGCAAAACTTTTACTTTGAGCACCTGCTCCTGAAGTTAGAATATTAGCATTTAATGCAACTAAATTAGTTTGTTTTGCAAGACTTTCAATATTTTTAGTAAGTTGATTAATTACTTCTGTTTCATTAATAAAATCAGCAATCGTTTTTACTCTATGAGCGTTTTATTCGAATTCATTATCAAATTTATACCCCAAAACAGAAAATTCATTCATTATTGATACTATTTCTAACTTATTATCTATTAGACCAATAACTCTATTTTTACAATTATCTATACTTTTCAAGTTTGAACAGCATCTTTTTTTTAAATTGGGTTCTAATCCAAGAATTGCATTTTTATCAACAATACCATTCAAAAAGTCATTGATAATGCCTAATATTAATGTATTCGTGTATTTGCAAAAAAAAATTATTTGAAATCTATATTTTAAAGTATATTTTTATATTTTAACTAAAATTATAGTTTTGAGTTATAAAAAAACAAAAATTTCAAAAATAATTTACAACTGTATACAAAATGTTGTTATACCCTTAGAATA
>JBEICW010000476.1:0-2931 GCA_040383785.1 Ignavibacteria bacterium
AAACAATGATTTAAATGGTAGTAATATTGAAATTATAAATAAAGATTATCAAATTTTAAAATTTAAGTCGTTCAAAAATAAAAATTATTTTTATATATTTAATGATAACAATAATATTGGTTTTGAAAATACTTTGTTGGAATATGACATTATAACAAAAAGTAAATTTGTTGTAACAGCAGATGATACTTTAGGACAATTTAATCAAGTTCTTGAATTTAAGAATACTTACCTAAACAAATATGATGCAATGGATTTTAAAGCTAATGAAAAAAATTATTTAGTATTTACAAATTATTATAGAGATTCTACTTTAGATATTAATATTTATAATATTTCAGAAAAATTAAATAAAACAATAAAATTCGTTAAAAATCCAAATTTAGATATAATGAATACAAAAGTATTTTATACTTTTGATAATGACTCATTATTTGTAATTATCAAAGATTCTATTTTTTATATGGATTATATTAATCAAATAGATTCTTTAGTATTTTATGCAAAACTACCTAATAATGGACAGTTTATTATTTCAATGAATAAATTTGGCGATGATTTATTTGGAACTTATGAAGATGATATTAGACCTAAAAATTATTACAAACTTTCATTAAAATATGATGATGAAGTAAGTGTAGAAGATAATTTTCAGATAGAAGATGATACTTTTATACATACTGCTGAACCATATCCGAATCCAACAAATAATAAGATTACTGTTCCTATTTACTGGGGTAATGGAATTTCAATTACAATAGATAATATTGAAATTTATGACTTAATGGGTAATTTAATTCCATCAAATGATAATTTGAAGTTTGAAAACTTTTCAGATTATAGAGGATTTATTTATTGGAATACATCAAATGTCCCCAAAGGCACATATCTAATCAAAATCCAGCACGGAAATAATACAAAAACAGTAAAAGTGGTTGTGAATTAAATTTGATTTGGTTTATTACGAAGCCCAAGCAATGAGATTGCAATATGACCAATCCATAAGATTTGGTATAATTGCAGATATTTAGATTATATTGAACAAGTGGTTGCAACCACTTGTTCAAATATATCTTCAACTCTAAAGTAGCGGCATTTTAGTTACAGTTGCTGGGAATTTTTTGCCTCTTGCTTCTATTTCTATTACTGTGCCTACATTGCGGTAATCCCAAGCTACATAACCCATTCCGATTGCTTTATTTAATGATGGAGATTGATTACCAGATGTAACGATACCAATTTCTTTATCGCCATCATAGATTTTGTAGCCGTGTCTTGCGATAAATTTATCTGCATCTACCACAAATCCCACCATACGTCTATGTGGATTTTCTGCTTTTACTTTGCGGATTAATTCAGCACCGTTAAATTCGCCTTTATCAGCTTTAGTTATCCAGCCAAGTCCTGCTTCGATTGTGTTTGTCGTTTGATCAATGTCATTTCCATAAAGTGCGAAACCTTTTTCTAATCTAAGAGTATCGCGCGCACCCAAGCCAATTGCTTGAATATTAAACTCTGCACCTGCTTCAAAAATCGCATTCCAAACTGCCTCAGCAACATCAACACCACCTCTGAAATAAATCTCATAACCGATTTCTCCAGTATAGCCCGTGCGTGATAAAATCATATCTACACCAGCCAAAGTGCCAGTTGTGAAATTGTAATATTCAGTAGCCGATAAGTCTGTTTGAGTCAATTTTTGCAATGTAGCAATTGAATTTGGTCCTTGAATAGCAAGTAAATTGATTTCATCGCTGATATTTGTTAACTCAACATCAAACCCAACCAAATTACTTTCTAACCACGCAAAATCTTTATCGATATTTGCACCATTTACTACCAACATAAAGTAGTTTTCACCACGATTATAAACTAATAAATCATCTACAATTCCGCCTTCATTATAGCACATTGCCGAATATTGGATTTTGCCTACAGTCAATTTAGAAGCGTCATTTACAGTTACTTTTTGCACAAAAGCAAGAGCGTCAGGTCCTTTCACTTCAAATTCGCCCATGTGCGATACGTCAAATACGCCCACACTATCGCGGACAGCTTTATGTTCAGCCATAATCCCAAGTGGGTATTGAATTGGCATTTCAAATCCAGCGAAACTTACGATTTTCGCATTATGCTTTTGGTGGCAACCAAAAAAGTTAGTTCTTTGCATTGTTCTTCTGATTAGATGTTAAATAAATATTTGATTTTGTTTTATGTTATTGCATTTTATAATAAACACAAATTTACGAATATTTGGGGAGATTATATAATAGTTATATGGTATATGAATTTAGGAGACACTATCTGCTGTATTTGAAAAATCAATCCACCTTTACAAATTCTTTCATCTTTTCGAATTTCTTAGGTCCAATACCTTTGATATTCATAATATCTTCAATTTTGGTAAATGGCTTGGTTTTACGATATTCAATAATTACATCAGCAGTTTTTTCGCCAATACCAGGAAGTCTCATTAGTTCAAATTTTGTGGCTTTATTTAGATTAATCAATCCATTGGGAGTTCCTTTTATCTTTGCACTTGGGAAATCGCTCTCCTTCTTGATAATTGTATCGCCTTTCGCTAATTGAGGGTTTACATTTCCTGCTATATCAGTACCAAGATAAGTGCTTTGGTCAGCTTTTTCCAAGCTATCAAGCTTTTGGTAAATTACTTCTGCTACTTCTTCAAATTCAGCAATTTCACTTTCATTTTGATTTATATTCCCAATAACTTGTTGCATCACAAATGCAGCGAACATTCCAATAAATATTAAATATGCAAAAGACAACTCATATTTATTTATGGAAAACTTCTCTTGTAATTTGCCATTTATTCGGTCTAAATTCATTTGAATATTTTTTAGTAAATAATCAATTATTAAAAATACAAAATAATAATTTTTTAAACAATTTATACTATTTTATTATAAT
>JBEICW010000477.1:0-2931 GCA_040383785.1 Ignavibacteria bacterium
AAATTGGACTGATGGTTTTAATCCTAATGATGATTATTATGGAAGATTTGAAGAAGGAAAAATCCCACCTGCAAAAAATGGTGATTATGCTTTTTTGTTACATATTATCAAATCATTAAAAAGTACTGGGAAAGGTGCTTGCATTTTGCCTCATGGTGTATTATTCCGTGGTAATGTAGAAAGCGAAATACGTAAAAGTCTGATTGAAAAGGGTTACATCAAAGGAATTATTGGTTTACCTGCTAATCTATTTTATGGTACTGGTATTCCTGCATGTGTGATTGTGATTGATATGGAAAATGCTCATTCCACAAAAGATCTATCTGATGAAGAAAAAGGTATTTTTATGATAGATGCCAGCAAAGGTTTTATAAAAGACGGTAACAAAAACCGATTGAGAGAACAAGATATTCATAAAATTACTGAAATATTTAATAAACAAATTGAAGTGCCAAAATTTAGTCGTTTTGTATCATTTAAAGAAATTAGTGACCCCAAAAATGATTTTAACCTAAACATTCCTCGATATATAGATAGCCAAGAAATAGAAGACATTCAAGATATTGAAGCACATTTATTGGGTGGCATTCCAAACGCTGATATTGACGCTTTACAGGAATATTGGAAGGTTTATCCTTCGTTGCGTAAACAATTATTTAAAGAAGGTCATAAGGGGTATTCACTTTTAACAGTTGAAAATTCTCAAATTAAAAATGAGATTTTTTCACATAACGAGTTTGTAAATTATAGTAAAGAAATGGACAACTTATTTGATGAGTGGAAATTACGAAATATTTTATTTTTAAAAGAATTAACTATTGGTATCAAACCAAAACAGACAATTCACAGCATTTCAGAAGATATATTGCAAACCTACACAGACAAAGCACTTATCAATAAATATGATGTTTATCAGCATTTGATGAATTACTGGAATGAAGTTATGCAAGACGACTGTTATTTGATTGCTGTTGATGGGTGGAAAGCTGAAATATTAAAAGATATTGTTAAAAATAAAGCAGGATTGGAAACACATAAAGGTTGGTATTGTGATTTAGTGCCAAAATATTTGGTTATTAACCGATATTTTAAAACTGCAAAAAAAGCTATTGAGAAATTAGAAGCAGATAAAGAAGTTATCACTACAAAACTAACAGAATTAGAAGAAGAACATAATATTGAAGATGGCTATTTTGCTGAATTAGACAAAGTAAATAAAGCTCACATTCAAAAAAGACTAAAAACATTTAATACACCAAAATCGAAGACTGAAAATAATGATGAAATAAAGGTATTGAATTCATATCTAAAACTAATTGAAGACCAAAACGATCTCAACAAAAAGATAAAAGAAGCCGAACTTGACTTGGATAAAAAGTTATTTATTCGCTACTATACACTCACTGAAGACGAAATAAAACAATTGGTGGTAGAAGATAAATGGATGACAAATATTGAAAAAAATGTAAAAACTGAAATGGAACGCATTAGCCAACGCCTTACTGGACGTATAAAAGAATTGGCTGAACGCTATGAGACAACATTACTAAAGCAAACCACTGATTTAGCTGGATTGGAAGAAAAAGTATCTACTCACTTGCAAAAAATGGGATTTGTATGGAATTAATAAGTAATACCCAAGAATACAACTCTTTTTTGCAAGAGATAAAGAGTAAAGTAGTTGACAGCCGCATAAATGCTTCAAAAGCGATTAATAAATCATTTATTGGCTTATATTGGTTCATAGGGCAATTGATTGTAGAGAAACAAGAAAAATTAGCTTGGGGCAAATCAGTTGTAGAAATATTATCCAAAGATTTGAAATTAGCTTTCCCTGAAATGACAGGGTTTTCACCTCAAAATCTTTGGCTTGCAAGACAGTTTTATTTAGAATATTACAATTCACCAATTCTCCAACAGCTTGTTGGAGAAATTCCGTGGGGTCATAATATACTAATTATCCAAAAAATAAAAGATGAAGACCAAAGACGGTTCTATTTAGAAGCTACTGCCAAACTTGGTTGGAGTAGAGATATGTTGTTAAATCAAATAAAAGCAAATGTTTTTAACCAAAAGGAAATTGATAAATCACATAATTTCAATTCTACATTACCCATTCATCTAGTAGAACAAGCAGATGAAATGCTAAAAAGTCGTATCAATCTGGAGTTTTTGGGTCTGTTCAAACCTGTTTTAGAGCGTGATTTAGAAAAAAGACTTTTAGCTAAAATCAAAGATTTTTTTAATTGAAATGGGATATGGCTTTTGTTTTGTTGGTAGTCAGTACAAACTTACATTAGGCGAAAAAGAATATTTTATTGACTTGCTTTTTTATCATCGCTTTCTGAAATGCCTTGTAGCCATTGAGCTAAAAACAGGGGTATTTAAACCAGAGTATGCTGGTAAAATGGATTTCTATCTTGAATTGCTAAACGACAACGAAAAAGCATATGATGACAATCCTTCAATAGGCATTATTTTATGTGCCGAAAAAGACAAACTAGAAGTGGAGGTAAGTTTACGAACCAAAACAAATCCTATAGGAGTTAGTACATACGAGCTATACCCACAATTGCCAGAGGCTTATAGAGGTAAATTGCCAACTGCTGAAGAATTACAAAAAATATTAGATTTTAATCAATCTGAATTATGAACATTATGAATAATGAAAAATATAGACAATCTGAAGATTTAACTGAATTGGAAAATAAAGTAAATGCTCAACTACTAAAAATGGGATTTGTATGGAGTTAAATAAAGTGCAAAATCAACTATACGTTGATATTGTTCGATTAATAGAAGAGGCTAGAGCATTTGTTGCTAAAACAAGTAATACAACTATTACACTTCTGTATTGGAAAATTGGTAATCGTATCAATAACGATTTGCTTAATAATCAAAGAGCTGAATACGGAAAACAAATTGTGTCGC
>JBEICW010000478.1:0-2921 GCA_040383785.1 Ignavibacteria bacterium
CATATGTGAGTTCATTTATTTCTGAACCAGTTTGTAATTCTAATTGCTCTGCATTTTTTAATAAATCAAATTCATTAACTTTGTCAATAAAATTATAAAAATTATCTATTGGCTTTGTTATATTACCTAATGTTTGAAATAAATCATTCATATAAAAAATCTCCTATTTATTTATAATAATATCAGTTGTTGAAAAATCAAATATATCTTTATATGTATTATTTAACCTAACTCTAACACCTAAAATCAAATTTCTATCATTTGCTGCTTCATTTGTTATTGTATAACCAAACCTATCAAATGTAAATCTCTTACATATTTTAAATTTCTTACTATCTTTATCATTAACATAAGTATCAAATATCACTGTTCTATTATATTCACTATCAACTACCTTACAAGTTAGTTTATTAACCTGTACAATACCGTTATTGTTATTTAATTTATTATTATACATTATGTAACTCCTTAATTTATTTTATTTATACTATACAAACTAATCTTGTTTTTAAAAATTGTCTTTGATATAATTTATCATTTATATTTTCTTCAATCCAGATACTCTTTGGTGTCTCTTTAATAATTTTTGTAACTATTGATGTTGTTCCGAAGTTCCACTTTAACGTATTGCCTACTTTAATATAACTTGCTGGTGTGCCTTTTACTTTACCGATACCTTGTAAGTGCATTGTGCTATTCATTATGTAACCTTTAAAAATTGTTTTTTGAATAATGTAACTTTATCTTATACTAATATACAAATAAATTATTTAATAACCAAATTTATTTTTATTTATTTCTATTATAATATTGATTTTCAACTACTTCTAAAAATTTATGTTGTGCATCTAAAAAGTGCTTACCCATATATTTATAACCATCATTTACGTTATTGAAGTAACCAATGATTGTTTCGGTTGCTGTATTGATTAATACAAATTCAAAACTAAATCTATCTTTACTAAGACCAACACCAGTCCAAGTCGTATCTCTTTTTATGTCTAATATATTCATTTTATTATGTAACCTTATTATTATTTATTTATTAATTGACCACTCTTCAGACTCAAAATTATAACCAATCCAACCAGTGCCTAAATTCACACCGTTTGAACCCCCTGATGGATGTTCATATCTAAAACTAATTGGTATATAAACAAATTTATTTAATTCATTATTAGTTATGTTTTCTTTAATTTCAGATAATTTATTTCTATAAATAGATGTTTTAAGTTTGATACTTGTAAACATTTGTTTACCAATATTACCAGTTTGTTCTAATAATTCATTAGATAAAATTTCAATACTTGTTTCATAAACATTCTCAATTGAGAATTGACAATCAACATTAAAATTCTCTTTAATGAATTTTTCTAAGTTAGCAAGATTTATGTGATTTGCTATATTGATATTAGCATATTGATTATTTAATGATTCAATAGTTAAATCATTAACACTACTTGTTTTATTTGTATTTATATTAGACATTATGTAACCTTTAAAAATTGTTTTTTGAAATGTAATCTTAATTACAATACAAATATACAAAATATATCTGATATAACCAAGCACTATTTTATTTATTTAAAATAAATAAATCCTACTAAATATAAATTAATATAAGTAGTAGGATTAAAATTAGGTTAATTGTCTTATTATAATTATCTAATTAAAATAGTAATAATTGCCCATTAACTCTACGTTATTAGACAGATTTTCCATATCTCTATATAATTTCTCAATGTCTATATAACCAAAAACACTATCCCAAACTTCTTCTTCAACACCTAAAAACAACATAGCATTTTCTGGAGTAAAAAATTCACTTTCACTTCGAAAGTAATCGTAGTCAGCATAATCATTTAATATTTTTAATAACTCTTGTGATATTTCGTATAAATAATCACTATCTGCAACATCATTATACTCAACAATATCATCATACGCTTCTTGAACTTCCTCTATTGTAAATATATCTTTTACTCTAAGAGTTCCATTGTTACTATTAAATTTTAACATTTTATTTTTACCTTATATTAATAAAATAGGTTAGTTATATTTCAAACACGATTTACTTATATTAGTTAAACCAATCAATAATATCAATAGCATTTTGAACAGTTGGTTTCAATTCGTAACAACCTCTTTGGTTATTAAACCATCCATTGCGTAACCGTTTGTGTATCTTTTATTTTACTCGGATCCGTTTTTAATAAATGAATGCGGACATAACCGGCTTTTAATGGATGTATACTCCACCCACATTGCTTAAATAACCAAGTGGATATTTTTTGTATCGGTGCATCATATTCGCTAAGGGGTAGTGCAACTATACCATCATACCCGGATGAGGTTCTTGTATAATACCCTCTCACATGCTCATCAAATGATTTAGCTTGTCCACTGTAAATACGTGGAACCTCAGGTGTATCCGAGACGTCTCCACCCCCCATCAAGATTTCATACCTGTTTACTGAACCTTTTAGGGTTGGTATAAGGTAATATAAAATATAGTCCTCATATAATTTTAATTCCGGCATAATTTTAATTCCGGTGGGTGCTGGTTTTGGCTTTGGTTTTAAATCAAGTCTATTTACTTTATTTATCATACCACTGACATTTCTTAGATACTGTTCATACGCATCATCATCACCCAAAGGAGATTTTTCTACTAAATTGAATAACCCATCATTCGTTGTATTGGTGCTGATATATTTCAGTTGTCTCCTAATTGCACCACAAGTGTCCACAATCTTACTGTTTAAATCATCAAATGTATTAACTAATCTATTTAATTCTTTAATTGCGGTAGCGTCATCATAGGCAATACCCTCATTTAATATATTTTCTATCTCTTCATTGATTAATCTTTTTAACTGTCTTTCAGTCATTTTATTACTCCTATTTATATATATATATAA
>JBEICW010000479.1:0-2916 GCA_040383785.1 Ignavibacteria bacterium
ATTTACAAAGTGTAAATAATAATTTTTTAAATATTATATATAAGTAAAGTTATTATGACTTTAAGAGAATACGCAAAACATATAATTGCGATGCTTCAAAACAATCCTGAATTAGCAGACTTACCAATGGTATACGCTGAATTAGAAGAACAATTCTGGGGTATTAGTCATCCACCTGTAGCTGGATACTTGAATGATAACGAATATTTCACTGAAGATGATGAGGATAATGATGACTTTGTTATTAATGCAGTAAGAGTCGGCCATTAATATTATTAAATTGGGTATATGATATTCATTTATTGATATACCCGCTTTAGTTATATCAAAGAAACGATTTAGATAAAACGATTGTATATATACGTTTTAAAATTGTTAATAACTTTTTAAAAAATAACTTGTTTATTAATTATTTATTTTGTATATTTGTATGTTAATTATTTACAAAGTGTAAATAATAATTTTTTTAAATGTTATATTATTATAAAGGAGTTACATTATGAAATTAGAGAAAGGCAACGGTGTGATGGTTATCACAAGACCCGGTGGAGATAAACCTGGTGGTCATATTTGGCGACCAAAGATGGATAAGTAATAAATATTACTGATTGTAAGGCATTCTAATTAGATGTAAGACCTTACAATTTTTTTATAATAAAGTTATATTGATATTAGTATAATATAAAGTTACATATTTCAAAAAATAAATTTAAGGTTATATAAAATGATTAACATCATCAATGAATTAAATAGTTCTAATAGCACCAATCATAAGTTAGATGTACTAAAAAAGTATAAAGATAATAATTTACTTACAACTTTATTATCATTAACATATGATATAACTAAATACTCATTTGGTATTAAGAAGATACCAAGCTACACACCAAACACATCAGGTAATGACAGTATATCATTACATAGTGCATTACTTATATTAAGAGATACATTTGCAACTCGCAATGTAACCGGTAATGATGCAATTGAAGCATTTAAAAATATATTAGAAAATGTTAGTAGTGATAATGCTGATATACTATGTAAAGTAATCAATAGAGATTTAAGATTAAACATTGGTAAAACAGTAATTAATAAGGTATGGAAAGATTTAATAACTGACCCACCATATATGAGATGTGGTATTTATAGTGCTAAGACAGCTAAGAAAATTAATTTTCCTGCAATATTACAAGTCAAAGCTGACGGTATGTATCAATCAGTTATCGTTGAAAACGGTAACATAACATTCACAAGTAGAAGTGGCGAAGTAAATGATTTTCCAGTATTAAGAGACCAATTCATTGACTTACAAGATGGTGTTTATATAGGTGAATTGCTAGTTAGAAATGTTACATCAAGAAGTATATCAAACGGTTTAATCAATTCATCTGAACCACCACATAATGATATTTACATTCAACTATGGGACTATTTAACAATTGATGAATACTTTGGTAAAGATAGAACTGACATAATTAGATATACATACGAAGAAAGATTAAAACGTTTAGATACATCATTAGGACTATCTAACATTGACCTAGCAAATATTCAATTAATTGAAACACACATCGTGGATGACCTACAAACGGCATTAACAATAACATCTGATTGGTTACACAAAGGTTATGAAGGTTCAATAATAAAAGATAAATCTAATTTATTTAAAGACCACACATCACCAACTCAATTAAAATTAAAACTTGAATTAGAATTAGAAGTTAGAGTAACTGGTTTTACTGAAGGCACAAAAGGAACTAAAAGAGAATCAACCTTTGGTGCAATTACATATCAAAATGATGAAGGTACAATAATTGGTCAATGCTCTGGATTTACTGATAAACAATTAGAGGACTTTAATACTAGACGTGATGAGTTAATTGGTAAAGTAATGAGTGTTATGTGTAATGATATAACGAAAGGTAGAGATAATGATTATTATGCTTTATCACATCCAAGATTTATTGAATTTAGGGATGACAAAAATTCAACTGATACATTAGAACGTGCATTAGAATTAAAACAATCAGCATTTACATTAAATAAATAGTTATAATTTATATTAATAAAAAACATTGTTGCTATATAATTATATTAAGTAACAATGTTTTTTAATATTAAAAAGGTATATAAATGAGAGCAACTAAATTATCAGAAATCATACGCAATAAGGTAGATTACAATGACGGTAATGTTAATTATGAATTAAGAGAATTTTCAATAAATGAAACATCAATGGTTGGTATGCTAACAAAGCACAGTGATGCAGGTTATGTTGTTATATCAGCGTTCAGAGGTGAATATTCATTTGAAGAAAATCTTAAAAGAAGTAAAAAATTAAAGGATGATATTAATAAATCTGGTTATGCTCACATACCAGTCTGGGGTGGCTTTATTGAAAACAAAGGGTTACCAACTGAAAGAGAGGTTAAAGAACGTTCATTTGTTATTATGAATTACGGAAAGGGTACAGACCAATCAATTGAAGGTAGTGATGAGTTAAGTGAATTAGGTAGGTATTTATGTGCTAAATATGAACAAGAGTCGTATTTATATAAACCACAAGGTAAAGAAAAAACAGCATATTACATTACATCTAACGGTTCAATTGATATGAAATTTAATGCTACATCACCATCACAAGCTGCTGATGAATACTTTACTAGTTTAGTTAAATCATATTTTAAAAATGCTAAGGTAAAAACGAAATCATTTACATATAGCGAAGGTGTTATTTATATGGCACAATCACCAAAGGGTATGCAAGAAGCAATAAAAAGACGTGGTGAGATATTCTTTAACTTTGATATTTAGATATTAAATAATCTCATTGGTACAAATACAACTAAGATTGTATATAGTGATGCTAATTTTGTTTGTAAATTACAAATATCAAAATCAGCCAAATATCAGAAA
>JBEICW010000480.1:0-2891 GCA_040383785.1 Ignavibacteria bacterium
AAAATATTTTTTATTATTTTCTTTTAAAAATAATCAACCAAAATCTTTAATTTTACAAATTATTTATTATATTACAAATGAACTATGATTACTATTCAAATAAAATTATTTAAAAACTCAATACAAAGTAAAATTAGAGAATGAACGAAAATTACAATAATAATAACGATAATAAATACGAAAAAAATCTTCAAGCACAATTAGGTCTTTTTACAACTGTTTCTATTGTAGTTGGTGCAGTAATTGGCTCTGGAATATTCAAAAAGCCTGCTCTTATGGCATCTCAACTCGGCTCTCCTGAACTATTAATATTAGTATGGGTTTTAGCTGGAGTTATCACTCTTTTTGGTGCGTTAAGCAATGCCGAAGTAGCAAGTATGATATCAGCTACTGGCGGACAATATGTATTTTTTGAGAAAATGTATGGCAAGTTCTTTTCATTTCTATATGGTTGGTCTATATTCGCTGTAATTCAAACAGGCTCTATTGCATCAATTACTTATATATTTGGTGAATACTCCCAGTTTTTTGAACCACTTCGGATTTATAATTTTATACCTCCAGAATATGTTGATTTTTCTTTAACTATACCATTATTGGGTCAAATCTTCCCTTTTCATGATATTGGGATAAAAATTGTTACTATCTCTACAATATTACTTTTGACAGCCGTTAATTACATTGGAGTAATGTTCGGTGGTATTGTAGCGAATATCTTTACATGGATGAAAATCTTAGCCATATTACTTTTGGTGTATTTTGGATTTACATACACGGGTGGTAATATTATGAATTTCACAACAGACGCAACCTCTACTACTTTTGGAAGTGTAGGAAGCTTAGCGGGATTTGTAGCAGCATTGTCAGGGGCATTTTGGGCTTATGATGGTTGGAATAACATAACATATATAGCTGGAGAAGTAAAGAACTCACAACGAAATATACCATTAGCTCTAACAATTGGTGCATTAATCATTTTGGGTATATATTTACTTATTAATTTAGCATATATATACGTTATGCCAGTAGATGTAATGTCAAATTCAACTTTGGTGGCAGCTGACGTTGCTTTAAAATCAATCGGTCCAATTGGTGCTGGTTTGGTAGCTGCTGCTGTAATGATTTCTACATTTGGAACTTCCAATGGAACTATCATGGTAAGTGCAAGAGTTTATTTTGCAATGAGTAGAAATAATCACTTTTTTACTACAATTGGAAAAGTGCACCCAAGATTTTCTACTCCAGCAAATGCACTTACTTTGCAAGCGGTTTGGACTTGTGTATTGGTTATTTCTGGCACATTTGATACATTAACCGATATGCTAATTTTTGTTAGCTGGATATTTTATGCTGCAGGGGCTTATGGATTATTTATTCTAAGAAAAAAAATGCCTGATGCAAATAGACCTTACAAAGTATGGGGTTACCCTTATGTTCCTGCTATATTTGTGATATTTGCAACTTTATTTGTAGGACTTACTTTATATGCAGATATTACTAATTACATAAGTGGCAAATCACTTATTATAAACTCATTATTTGGGCTGTTTTTGGTTGCTATAGGAATACCTTTGTATTATTATTTCCAAAGCAGAGAAAAGACTGATTAGAATAGACTTATAGAAAAATCAAATAATGAATTATAATCAAATTTCTTATATATTTTCATAATAATTGAATAAATATAATTTAAATAATCGCTTAATTTATTCAATAAAATCAATTAATATTATCAAATAAAACGGATAACAAAATGGCAAGTGAAAAAATGAAACTTCATCACAAAACACCAGAAACTAATAAAATCGCAAAAATTGCTGAAAAGATTAAGAGTGGTGCAGTAATATTATATCCTACAGATACTGGGTTTGCTCTTGGTTGTGCATTATCTAACAAAAGTGCAATTACTAAAATTAGACAGCTTAGAAAACTAAAAGAAGATAAATCAATGACTTTTTTGTGTGATTCTTTGTCGCACATCTCTGAATTTGCGAAAGTAGATAACAAAGCATATAGATTCATCAAGAGTCTAATTCCGGGTACATTTACATTTATTTTGCCAGCATCAAAAGAAGTGCCTCACTATGCTCAAGATAACAAACGTAATACTGCTGGTATTAGAGTTCCAGAGTATCCAATCACTAAAGCAATTATCAAAGAAGTTGGTATGCCGATAATCTCTATAAGTGCTAAGATTGACGAAACTGATAGCCACTCACACGATGAAATTTTTGATTTTTTTGCTAATCAAGTAGATTTGGCAATTGAAGCAGAAGAATACAACTTCGCACCAGAATCAACTGTAATAGACCTAACTAACGAAGAAGAATTTGTGATAGTTAGAGAGGGTGCTGGCTACGACCAAGTAATGAAATTTATGTAAGTGTAAAATAAGTAACTTTAAGTAGTTTTTTTTATTAGTAGGTCAAGCGTCTCGCTTGACTTTTTCTTTTTTGTAAGGGTCGATGGCATCGACCTTTCTTCGAAGAACTTCCGAATACTTCGTGTTCGATTAGCAGGAAATGTGAGGAAGCAATTTTATGCTACAATAATTTCAGCACTTCGTGGTTAGAGGAAATATTTCCTAAATCAAGTCAATCTTAAAATCCAATTAATCATGGTTCAAAACATTTTTTGCACTTTTTGCACTCATTTTGCCATTTTTCACAAAAATACTTCACGGTATTTCACGATTTTTGTCTGTTTTTTATATTCTTTTAATTTAGGGGCTGGGTTTCCAGCCCTTTCTTTTTTTGTAAAGGCAAGGCACTGCCTTGACTCGCAGGATTTTTAACTTCCAATACAATTTCAATTTTCAAAGAACTTCCGAACACTTTGTGTTCGATTGGCAGGAATGGAAAAAGTAAATCATTTGCTATAATAATTTCACC
>JBEICW010000481.1:0-2891 GCA_040383785.1 Ignavibacteria bacterium
CCACCAATTGAAGGGCAAAAATTTGAATTTAAAATAGAATACAAAAAGCCAGAATGGAAAAATAAAACTCAATTAAGCGAGCGTCTTGTAAAATGGTTTGAGGATAGAAAAATAAGCCAAAATACTTTGGTAAAAATGAAAATATCTGAAGGCTTGGAATGGATGCCAAAGTTTGAAAAAGAAGTTAATACGATTCAATTCAATTATTTTTTTGGTGGTGAACTTTACAACATAAAATACAGAGATGCAAAAAAGGGTTTTAAATTAGCAAAAGATGCAGAAAAAATCTTCTATAATTTAGATTCTATTTTAGGAAGCGAAAAAATTTACATAGTTGAAGGCGAGATTGATGTACTTTCTTTTGTAGAAATTGGTGTATTAAATTGTATTTCTGTTCCAAATGGTGCGAAAAGTAGTCTTGATGAGTGCCTAAATAATTACATAGATTTATTTGAAGACAAAGAAATAATAATAGCAGTTGATGGAGATAAGGACGGAAGAGAACTACAAGATAAATTGATTGAGCGATTTGGTGTAGAAAATTGCAAGTATATTGATTGGAATGATTGCAAAGATGCCAACGAGTTTTTAATAAAGCACGGCTCAATAGAATTTTTGAATAAAATAAACGATGCAAAAGAATTTCCATTGAGTGGTGTTTTTTCATTAGAAGATATTCAGCTAAAAATACACGATTTGTATTATAATGGATTGGACAAAGGTATTGATTTAGGCATTAAAGGATTTAATTTAAACATAGTTAAAGGATATTTAACAATTATTACCGGAATACCATCGCACGGCAAATCGGATTGGCTGGATTATATGCTTTTAATGGCAACTATTAAACATAAATGGAAAGGTGCGTTATATTCTCCAGAGAATAGACCATTGGAATTGCATTTTAGCAAAATGGCTCGAAAAATTATTGGTAAACCTTGGGACGATTCACCATTTGAAAAAAGAATGAACATTGAAGAAGTTTTGCAAGTTCAAAGTTATTTATCTGATAAGATGTTTTTTATTAAGCCAGAAAACGACTTTACATTAGACAATATACTTGAAAGCGCAAGAAAAATACAAAAGCGAAGCGGACTTGATTATATTGTTATAGACGCTTGGAATAAATTAAACCACGCTGAAATTGATACCGATTCAATTGGAAAAACCTTAGACAAATTGACTAATTTTTTAGAATTAAACAAGGTGCATTGCTTTTTAGTTGCTCACCCAACTAAAATGGGAGTTGATATAAATACAGGAAAGGTAAGAGTTCCAAATTTATACGACATAAAAGGAAGCTCTACATTCTACGACAAAGCCGACAATGGAATAACTGTTTATAGAGATTTCAAAGAAAGTCAAACACATATTTACGTTAATAAGGTAAAATTTGATCACTGGGGCGAAGTAAATACAATACCATCGGTTTTCAAATATCATATTGATTCAAAAAGATACTACAACATTGAAGATAATTTTGACAAAAACTCTTGGATTCCAAAACCAGCTCAAAAAGAAATGCAATTTAAAGCAAAAAATATTGAGATTAAAGACAACGATTTTTTAGATGCTGAAGGCTTTGCTAATCAATTTACCGAAACGCCATTTTAATTATGAAAAAAATATCTATAAATAGCAACGTAGAAAAAGGAAAATTACAAAGCAATAGAGATTTTATTTCTGAAGCTATTCATACTTTTGAAGGTCAAGATATTATTATAACTATTGAAAAACGCAAAAAGAAACGTAGTAATCAGCAAAATGCTTTCTATTTTGGCATTGTTATTGCAATAATGCAACTTGCTTTTAAAGAAACGTGGGGAGAGTTTTATTCAGCAACTGAAGTACACGAGGCACTAAAGGCAAAATATTGCTTTAAAGAACAAATAAATGAGAATACAGGCGAAATAATATCAATTCCTATGAGTACAACAAACTTTACTACAATAGAATGGGAGGAATATATTGATAAAATTAGAAACTTTGCAATGGAATGGTTTAATGTTTCAATTCCATTTCCAAATGAAAATATCACAATAGAATTAATATAGATTAATTTTTTATAATAAAAAAACTTTTTTTGTTTACATTTGTAAAATAAAAAATATATTTGCAAAACAATTTATAACTAAAATTTAAAAAAATGAAACAATTAAAAATTCAAACCTATTATTTTGACGGCAAATCAATAATAGAACAACAGCAAAACGCTTTTATTAAAAATCAAAGGCTATATGTAGGAGATAAAAAAGTGGAATACATGATGAGCAATATTAACTACGAAATAAAAACGATAGTAGATACACCTACTATGATTTTGGTAAATCCTATGTTTAAAATGATAGCTATTAAAGAATTTGAAGAGTTTTTGTATAAGCAAACGGATTTATACAAAGCTTGTTTGGAATTATTAGAAGCCTCAAAAAAATAGAATTATGATACGATATAATAAAGAAACTCTACAATTTGAAACTGTAGAAAATACCTACAAAAAGCCGTTTTATATTTTGCTTTTAATATCTTTGTTTTTGACCGCAAGTATATCTATGGCTTTTAACCTATTGAATCAGCAGAATATAGAATTGAATATTAAGACTGGTGAAAGGATAGACTTCGAAATTAACAACCTTAATACATTAAAAAAAGTCGATAGTTTTATAGATATTTTGCCTTTCAAAGACAAAAATTTAATAAAAAGACAATACAGGTTGGAATCTGGTAACCTAAAATCTGCTTTAACTCGAAAAAATAATAACATTTTTGGTATGAGAGGCAGCAAAAGAAGGCATACATACATAGGAATTTGCGAAAATAACTACGCTATTTATTCTAATATTCAAATGAGCGTACTTGATAGGCTAATGTACGAAATCTATGTAAACAATCTA
>JBEICW010000482.1:0-2873 GCA_040383785.1 Ignavibacteria bacterium
CGAAATAGAGTCTAATGTCTCGTATATTGCCAATCCAGCTTGGATTTCTATACCTTCATTAAAGTAATTATAAATATTATATCTTTTAATTTCTTCAAGTTTTTTTCTTTCATCAATTGCTAATGTCCCAAAATCTAACTCATCGGGTAGGTTCTTGATATTTTCTCAACTTATTTTTTTCATTTCCAAAAGAATTGGGTCGTTTGGATTGCTTTTCTCAATTTGGGCAAGTTTTTCACCTGTGATATTAAACATTGGCAAAGGTGATTTGATATAAGAAACCTTTGGTTCGAATGCACTCATATTATTTGCCAACGCAAAAACTACAACCAAAAGTAAGTATCTAAACTTCAACATATTAACCTCAAAATGAAAAAAATAGAATTGAAAAAGTATAAACAAGAATAAAAGTAATTATTGATTATATAATTAATGTAATTTAACAAATATTTAGCCAATATTAAAAATATATTTTAATTGTTTTTCAAAGATTTCATTAAATTGAGGAATATCTTTACCAAAACAAAAAAAGCTCTACTTTTTAGGTAGAGCTTTTATAATTCAGTTGTTGTGGAGATGGCGGGAGTCGAACCCGCGTCCGAAATGTATAAACTATACTTACTACATACTTAGTTGTTTAATTCATTTATCGTGGTTTTGGTTACCAAACAACAGGTTCAAATCCACTATTGACATTTTTGAGTAAATCAGATTTGTCAACTCACCGATTTACTTCCCCTATTATTTTTTTTGACACCAAATACAAGCCCTAAGGGAGAAACCTGCATCCGATGGGAAACCTAAACTATTGTTTAGGCAGCCATTGCATAATTGTTTTCTGCATCTATATTTTTGCCAGTTGTATTAACGTGCTCCACCGACAAACAGCACGGTATGCAAGTGATAATCTCAATCACCCCGTCGAATCCGTTACACCCCCAGATTCTTTACATAAATTTTTACAAAAGAAATGTATAGGATAATTAGAAACGAATTATATCAATATTTATTATTTGGTAAGCGAAAAATTTTAGTTCAAAATTATTTGCAAACAAATTATTACTCTTTTTAAATTAAAAATTTAGGGTAAAATTTGGGGATAATTCTCAAAAAAATCAAAAAATCATCTTTTTTTTAACAAAAGTGGGTAAAAGTGGGAGAAAGTGTTTGATATTCCCTAAAATTTCTTATTTTTGTATTAAGAAATATTATAACTTATTAAAAAGATTTCTTTAAAAGAGTAATTCCCCCAATTTTTTTGAAGTTCAATGTCATTTTTTAAAGGTCAGGAAACATATTCTATAGATAATAAGGGCAGAGTTAATGTCCCCTCAAAAATGAGGAAGTCTATGGCACCAGAAGCGAAAGATACATTTGTTATCACTCGCGGCACGGAGGAGTGTATAGTTGCCTATCCGCTTGACGAATGGAAAAAATACGAGGAAAAATTACAGAACCTTAATCAATTTGATGAGAAAAACCGTTTTTTCCTTCGCACAATTTTGATGTGGAGTGAAGAAGTTAATTTAGATTCGCAGCAAAGAATTTCTGTTCCCAAAAAATTATTGGATTTCGCCGGAATTGATAGTAAAATAACAATAGTTGGTATGGTAGATAGAATTGAACTTTGGAATCCAGAAAAATTTGAAGCATATTTATTGAGTAGTGCAGAGTCTTATGAGTCGGTAGCTGCTCAAGTGATGAATTAAGAGATAATGGTTAATGGTTAGTGGTTAGTGGTTAATGGTTAATTGAAGAAGTAAGACAAGAATAAGTTAGAATAAAATAGAAAATTTATTGCTCCATTTGTTTTTAATTTAATGTGAGCTTAGTTTTGAGTAAAAAAACAAAAAATATTAAGTCTAAAGGACTTAAAGGTAAGGAAAATTCAGAGATTAATCAAATTGAAGTGGAAACTTATGATTATCATAATCCTGTTTTATTTGATGAATGTTTGGATAACCTAATTACCAAAAAAGATGGTATTTATTTAGACGGAACTCTGGGCGGAGGCGGTCATAGCTCCGAGATCTTTAGAAGGTTAGAATTCGGGGGAAAGCTCTATTCCTTTGACAAAGATCCCGAGGCGATTAAACACTGTACTGAAAAGTATGAAAGTTTATTTGCAATCAACAGCCCCAAATGGGAACTAATAAATAAATGCTATAGTACGGCACTCAGCATAGAACACATACAGGGAAAGGTTAATGGTTTCCTTTTAGATTTAGGCGTTTCTTCGCATCAAATTGATACAGCTAATCGGGGGATAAGCTATAGATTTGATGCTCCTCTGGATATGAGATTCGGTCCAGAAGGCATTACTGCCAAAGATTTGCTACATAATCTAGAAGAGTCAGAAATAGAAAGAATCCTTCGCATTTACGGAGAAGAACCTTTTTCAAGAGTTATTGCACGGCGTTTGGTTGAAAAGCGTCGTGCTTTACTTTTAAATACTGTTTCCGACCTACGAGATGTAATAGAGAAAAGCGTGCCAAAACACCTTTTAATCAAAACTTTATCTCGCGTATTCCAAGCAATTCGCATTTCGGTAAATAGAGAACTCGAAGTCTTAGAGAATACTCTTACAAACCTTGTGCCACTTTTTGATAAGGGAGGCAGAATTGTTGTACTTACTTACCACTCTTTAGAAGATAGAATCACCAAAAATGTACTAAAAGAACTTTGCAAAGACAAAATTCCTGCCACAGAAGCGGAAGATTTGCAATATTCTAATTTCATCAAAATTCAACCCAAGTTCAAACTAATAAACAAAGAACCAATCTTACCTACAGACGAAGAATTGGCTAAAAATCCACGCTCCCGCAGTGCAAAGTTGAGAATAGCGGAGAAAGTTGTGGAGTAAGAAAAGTCCC
>JBEICW010000483.1:0-2870 GCA_040383785.1 Ignavibacteria bacterium
ACCGTTATTTTGATAAGAAATCGTTTTTGTTAGAGAATTATTAATATTGTAACCTGTTAATCTATATAGATTATCATAATTAAATATTTCAGTTTGATTATTTTTAACATCAGTTCTTGATAGCATAACGTTTCTATTAGGGTCAAAAGTATAATTCATATTTTGTACAAAGATATTATTAACTTTGGCATTAATATTAACCATATAACCATAATTGTTAAATGTTTTAGTTGTAGTAATACCATTTCCATAACTATAATTTTTAACAATATTGTTTTCATTTACATCACCTATGCTCCAAATCAAATTATCATTATCTTTTCTTCTTATGTGAGTTAAATACCACTCATTATTATAAATATATTTTACTCCAAAGCCAGAAGGATAAGTTAATTCAGAAATATTACCTTTACTATCATAATTTGTTAAAGTGGATAACAATTGCCCATCAATCAAATCTTCTTCTTTAATTATTTGTCTATTAGCATTATAAAAAATACTTTTTTTACCAGCTGGGCTAATAACCTCAAATGGTAGGTTTTTATTATTTCCAGTATTATAATAAGTATAAGAAATTGTACCACTTGGAGTTACTTTATTAATCAATTTACCTTTTACATCATAATTAAATGTATGTAAGTTATTTTTAGCATCTTTCTGGGTTTTTAGTTGGTTAAATTTATTATAAGTATATTCTATTATACCAGCATTTGGGTCAGTCATCTTGGTTTTGTTACCATGTAAATCATATTCAAAAAGAGTAGAGTTTGAACCTTGTATTACTTCTTTAATTGCACCACTACTATAGTATTTATATAGTATAGTCCCACCATTATTTGCAATAGATGTTTTAGCACCAGACAAATCAACAGTAGTTGTTTTAGTATTGCCAAAAGCATCAGTTGTAGTAACACTTAAACCACTATAATTGATTGAAGTTACTAAGTTTTCTGATGGATTTGTACTTACTTTTCCTGTTGTAGCAACTAATCTTCCATATAAATCATAGTTAAATTCTTTCCATTTGATAATTTCGCCTGCAAAGTAAGGCATTGATTCTTTGCTAACGATTCCAAACTTATTTGCAACTTTATCAACTATAGAAGTTTTACTATTATATAAAATAGTTTCACTTCTGATTTCATTTCCCCAAAAATCATAATATACTATTACTTCATTGTCATTATTTGAGGTTGATCTAACTCTAAATAAAGAGTTTATTGAATTAGGGAACTGTGTCCATTCTCTAAAGCTATTACTAACTTCACCATTAGCATAATTAGTTTGAATAGTTTCTCCCCAATTATTAAAGGTATGTGTTGTTGTTAGATTATAACTACTTTCAGAAAGAAGTCTATCAAGTGTAGTATTATAAGTATAATTTACAATATTTCCTGAATTATCAGTAACTTGTTCTAAATACCTACCATTTGTTGAATATGTATTTTGAGTAGTTTTTGAATTAACACTTGGGTCATTAGTAGCACTTATAGTTTTTGTCAGTACTAAACCAAAGTTATTATATGTATAATCTTCTTTTACTTCAAAAGGTGTAGCCAAATCACTTGTTTGTGAAGTAAGTCTCAATTTATTATCATAAGAGTAATTTACACTTCTATTATAAAAATTAGGATCATCTTGATGTTTTAACTTAGTAGTCTTTTTTGTTAATATATTATCAACCCAACAATTAATATTAGAATATTCAAGTATTTCTTCTTCAGACTTTACAGGAACTGTTTCGCTACCATATTTAGTTATTGAATTAAGGACATTCCCTGAGCCATCAAAAGTATTATTTTTATAAACATATGTATTATTGATTAAATCATGTTCTGTAATTTTAGTTACAACAGGTAAAAATCTATTATTACCTAAATTTATATTACCATTAATATAATCAACTTCACTTAATTGGTTAGTACTTGTTGAATTATTTTTGAAGGTTTTACTTTTAATTGGAACTAAGTTGTATTTTGTGTTATCAACATCATAATAATTTTCAGAAATTATGTTTTCAGTACTTATTTTATTTTTCTTAAAACCCAATAGACCTAAACCTTGTCTATGGAAAACTGCTTCATCAAAATAGTAATAATTTTTTTTCTCAGTTTCAAGGTTTAAAGAAACATAAGTACTATTGTTGTTTTCAAAAGTAGATGAAACCACAAACATTGTGCCAGTAATATCACAAAGTGGGAAGCTTGATGCGTTACCAACTTGATAATTATTATTGATTATTAATGGTCTTAAATTAACCTCAATTTTATTATTCATACCATTTAATATTTTTCTTAAATGGTATTTTTCCTCTTCTGGATGAAAAGCAATTATATTGTCATCAAAGTTGCCTCCTTTCCAAATATATAAATCATCATTTCCATCGGCTGTAAAATCTGCTGAAATTACATTATCTTGGGCATTACCAATAGATCCAAACTGAGGGAAACTATTGCTTTCTTTATAATATTGATTATTTCCAATTGAATAAAACACATTGTAATTATCTACTCCATTTTCATAGTGTTCTATAATATCACTTTTACCATCACCATTATAATCTCCTACAAAAAAATTATTGTTTGTCAGACTTGCTTTAGGGTCTGTATTAGGATATGTAAAATTAGGTGCATTATATTCAGTAGTAAAATTGTGCTCACTTCCATATCTTATTTTCCAAACATTCCCATTGTCTTTTTTGAAATATAATAAGTCAGTTAGACCGTCGCCATTGAAATCTCCTAATTTTAAATCCCATTCTTTATCAATTAAATTTTCAACTTTTTTCAGCGAAATACCATAATAATTAGGAGAACCAAATTCAGAGAATATGTAAATATAGCTTTCATTGTCTAAATTTAAAAAATCTC
>JBEICW010000484.1:0-2870 GCA_040383785.1 Ignavibacteria bacterium
ATTACCGTTTAAGATTTCTAAAAAACCTTGTTTGCCATCTTCTTTATCGAAAAAAGTCATTATATCAAATCTACCTGGATCGAAAACACCACGAATTGCAGTTTTAAAATGATAAAAAGAGTAACTTAAAAAATTATTTTTTATTTCATTAATGCCTACTGTTTTTAAATATTCGTTTTGTTCTTTATAATTTTTGCCTATATAATTTTTGTTGTCGTAAACATTTTTGTGCCATTTATCAGCTTCAACTTTTCCAACTTTAGACGATTTGAAATAGTATAAATTATAGTTTATTAAATTGTAATTTTCTATCGAAGAAAAATGTTTGAAACCAGATTTTTGATCATTATGAAATAAGTATAATTGTAAAATTATAACTGGAAAAAACAGCCACAAGCTAAAAGTTTTGTTTTTGAATAAATAGTAAGAAAAGAATAAAAAATTTATATATATAAAAGGATAAAAAACGGGTTTTGTAAAAGCTAAAAGAACGGTTATTAATTGAATAATAATAAAATTTCTTTTTGAAAATGGCTCTAATAAAACTAATGTTAAAATGTTTAGCAATAATAAAACCATCCATTCGGACATTATTAGCTGAGAGTAAATAAAAATACTTGGTGTAAAAAATAAAATTACGATTAATAAATTTGAAATTTTTATTTCTAATTTTTTTAATATTTTGAAGAAAACAAAAACGCTAAAACAACTAACAAAAGTTTGAATAAGTAATATAAACAGTATTGATGTATTTAAAAAAAATGACAAGAAAAACGGATAAATAAAAGGTCTTTTTGTTGTTAGCTCAACATCTAGAGTATTTTCAAAATAAGTAAAATTATTGATTGATTTTGCAATTTCTAAGTACTCGTAAGAATCTGCAAGAAAATAATTCCCAGAAAGAAATCTAAAAATTAAAAACAAAAAATAGAGTAAACCTATGTAAGCTAAAACTCTTTTTTCCTTCTTTGAAAATGTATTTAAATTAAAAAACATAATTTATTTTTCTTCGTGATATTCTTCTTCAGTGTTGATACTCCAAATATTTGATTTATCAGTAATATTGTTTTTTATATTTTTAACGGCTTGCATTGCAGTAAGCATAGAGTGATCTTGATTATTATATTTATGCATTCCATTTCGTCCAACTAAAAATAGATTTTCAAAAGTATCTGTAAAGTTTTGCACTTCATTAAATTCTGAATAAGTACCAAAATATGCAGGATATGTTTTTGGAACCTTAATAACTTTTGAATCTAATACATTTTCAACAGAATTAATAAAACCTAATTTAATCATTTCATTAGTAGCTAATTTAATCATTTCTTCTTCGGAAAAATTCCAAATTTCATCAACATCATTACAAAAATATTCTAAGCCAACCCAAGTTTTAGAAGCGTCAGCAACCATATGAGGACTCCAATTATTAAACACCTGTAATCTTCCAACTTTCACATATGATTCTTGAATATAAATCCAATTATCTTCTAAACTAAAGTTAATATTCTCAAGAAGCAAGCCAACAGTAATGAAATCTCTATACATTAAGCCATTTGCAACTTCTTTTACTTTTTTTGGCACTACACAATTTAAACCATTTATTAATTCTATTATTGGCATAGTTGAAATACAGTAGTCACATTCTATTGCTTCTTCCCTTTTATTTATAGTATTTTCGACAACCACACTTAAAACTTTGTTGTTTTCGATATTTAATGCAATAACACGGTTGTTTGGTTTTAATATTGCACCATCTTTTTTTTACTTTTTTCGCAACTGTTTCCCACATTTGACCAGGACCAAATTTTGGATATAAAAAATATTCTATTAATGAAGTCTCCTTGTTTTTTTGACTTAAATCCTTTTTTTTAGTTTTAAAAATGGTTAAAAAAGCATTTGTAAGTGTTTTTGTTACTGACAAGCCTTTTATTCTTTGTGCGCCCCATTCTGCACTAATTTCGGAACAAGGAACACCCCAAACTTTTTCTGTATAATCTTTAAAAAATGTTTTGTATAATCTGATTCCAAATCTGTTAATAAAAAACTGCTCTAAAGTTTTAGGATTTTTTATTGGGAAAAGTACTGATATTGTATAACTAATACCTATTAAAAAAGTATTAAAAAAACCAAGATTTAATATAGTTTGAAGGGATAGACTAATTGGATAATCGAAAAATTTATTATTAAAAAAAATTCTTGATTTTCTTTTTCTAACTAATAAAACATTATCAGCTTGATTAGAAATAGTAGTATCGTTTAACTCTATTTTTCTGCTTTTATTATGATAAGATATGTTTATTTTTTTATCTTCTGAATAGATTGGTAAAATTTCTTGCCACCAGTTCATTACTTCTTCTGATTTTGAAAAAAAACGATGTCCGCCAATATCAATTCTATTTCCATTATGGTTTTCTGTGCGAGAAATACCGCCCCAAAATTCACTCATTTCTATAACAATTGGAGTAACATCAGTATGTTTTATAAATTCATATGCTGCTGTTAATCCTGCAGGACCACCACCAATGATTAGTGCTTTTTTCTGAATTTTCAAGATGTAATGTATTTAGAAATAATTTTAGAAAAAATTCTATAAAATAAAATCCCTGTAAAGCCTCCAAAAACAAATCCTGAAATAATATCTAAAGGAAAGTGTAGTCCTAAATAAATTCTACTGTAGGCGAAAATTAAAGGATACAGAAAAATCAAGTAACTGTATTTGTAATATTTTCTAAGAATTAAGTATACAAACATCATAGAAGCTGTTGAATTTGATGCGTGTCCAGAAAAATAACTAAAGGTGTCGCTGTCTTTCACAACTCTTATTAAGCCAGCTAATGTATCATCATTACAAGGTCTAATGCGTTGTACTG
>JBEICW010000485.1:0-2861 GCA_040383785.1 Ignavibacteria bacterium
AATTATCCATATCTCCTACATATATTGGGTTTGTTTTAGTTGGTTTATCAACACTTGCCGTAGTAATGTTTAATTGAGCCAATGGTTGTAAGTCGATATAAACACTACCTCCTTTGATTGTAGCAAAGTTTGTGAATAAAGGATTGAGATTTGCATCTGTTCTACCATCAACAACCATTTTAACATCAAAGAAAAGTATTTTCCAAATTTGATTTAATCTATCAATTTTAGTTGATGCAGAAATAACAACTTTACCCTTTTTAGGTGTAAATATTAAGTATTTATTATCGGAACTAACAGAAATATTAAAATCTCTTGATTGTATTTTGTTTGATTTTATCGCTTTCTTGAATATATCTGCTATCTCATTATATGTTGCTATCGGAGGAACATCGAATTGTCGTCTGAACGTGCTTAAACGTGCAAATTGCTCTTGGTCATTCATAATGTAAGATTCAGAACCTACTTGATTTTCCATACTTGATGTTTTCTGATATAATACAACTCCATTTTCATTTAAAAAATAATCAATAGAGTGCGACATTTCGTGAGTTATAGTATCATATAACCCAACCTCTCCTTTGAAATCTCCTGTCCAAAAATTATAAACATTAAGGTATATTATATTTGGTGTTCTTGAAGAAACGAAAGCATAAGCATCTTGAACATCTTTATTATCGGTAAAACTCTTATCAAAATTAATTTTATATTGAATAGATGGTATAAATTTTTCTCTTAATGTTTTTAATTTTGATTGTTGTTCTAATGGAAGTTTATTAACAGTCATAGGGTTACTGTACCACTTGATATAATGGTTCTTTGCTTTAATCATACTACCTTTGATAATGTTCTCCATTTTTTCTTTTATAAGTCTTTTTTCTGTTGGAGATGAGTTCATAAATTTCTTCCAAAAATCAAAATAAGACTTTGGTAAAACTCTACCTAAATAGTATTTGTCGGGGTCATTAAAAAAGTTATTTACTTTCTTTTTAATTCGAGAACGATATATAAAAAAAGTTGCTCCTGCTATCGCTACAAGGCTTCCTAATACCAAAAATATTTTAGTGCTTCTTTCCATTTTACTTTAATAAAAGTGTTAAATAACTCAATAACAATACTGCTCCACCACCAATAAGCGAATAGTTCTTATACTTCTTTTGTTTGTCAATGTCTTGTTTTAAAATCTTCTCGTTATCTATATAACTTTTTAATAGATTGTTTTTATCATCTATAATTTTTTTATAGTCTTTATTCAAAAGCATAGTTGAATTATACATAGAATCACAGATAAACAATGATTGATTGTTTAGTGTTATTACACTATCTTTATTTAATATAATCTTTTTAAAAGATTTGTTTTCCTCGTTTATTTGCGTAATTCTTAATGCTTGTTCCCTTGTGAAAGCAATTACCGTATCTCCTTGTAAAATTATAGATTGAGGATAGTTGTTTTTTTGTGCCGAAACACACATAACGAAACCTAAAAATAAGGTTGTTAATTTACTTTTTAAATTCATTTCTCCAATAGTTAATAATTTCATCATTACTCATTTTTCTTATATCAGACTTTCTTTTCTCTAATTCTTTTTCAAGATTTGAGTTTTCAGTATTAATATCTTTTACTTTCGATAAAAGAAAATCAATCTTTTGTTTGTTAAGTTTTAAATCAACGATAATAGAATCAATTTCTTTTTGTTTATCATCAATTTCCTTTTGTTTTTCTGCTCTAATTTCATCTAATTTTTGCTCTGAAATGCAGTTGTAATTTTTTATTTTATTATAAGCAAAATTTACGCTGAAACCAATTATAAATAAGGAGATTATAATTATTGAAATATCTCTAAATAACTTTAAATTTACCATCCTGTTATGAATTAAATTATACTAATAATTAAGCTTGATGATCTAGGTGATTTTTTTTCTTTTTTTCTCTTGCTTGTGCAGTTGTTAATCCGTGTATTGTTTGAAAGTGAGGTAGGTCTTTAAATGTTTTCCAATCTCCTCCCCATTCAAGTCCAAATGTTTTCCCTAAAGTACCAATCTTTGTCCAATTCTTACTATTCCAATTAATTTTTCCGTTTTCAACAGGAACTACATCAAATGCTAAAAAGAAGTTATGCCAAGAATAACCTGCTTTTGCGTTAGTTACAATATTACCTTTTGTAGTTCTTCCTTGTGCATACAATTTATCTTGTTCTTCATAAGTTCTACCACCCGAAGTAACTTTTAATTTCATACCTTTTTTTTCTGCTTCATTAATGAATGCTCTTGCTTTATTTCTGATGCTTGGATGTAGTTTTGTAATTATCGCATCTGATTTAGCATCCCAAACAGGACTTAAATCATATCCTGCTTCGTTTAAGTCTGTGTTCTCTAAATTATCTTTCATAGTTTTATTAAAAAATCTAATTATTAAATATACTGATACGGCACTAACAACACCTAATATCCATTTATGTTTTGGTTTTATATTTATGTTTAAATCACTCATTTATTTAGAAATTTGTTTTTCAATCTCTTTACCTACAACTCTATAAACAGGTAAGTTTGTGTGAGGATTGGTTGTTTTTCCTATTGGTGTTGGTAAAACAATCATTCCTAAATCTTTAAACTTTTGATAATATTTATTCACTTTACTTTCTGTAACTGATTTTATATTACCCCAACCCCAACTTCCTTTTACAACATATATTTTAGCATTTGGAAAATTGTTTTTTAAAGAATTAAACAACCCTGCCACATCTTCGTTTGTATTGTAACCACTATTAGTTCCTGTTGAAATAATTATGTTTTTAACATCTTTAGAAACAGGATAATTATCTACTGCTCTTTTCAACCAATTTAAGTTTGTTCCCGATTTC
>JBEICW010000486.1:0-2859 GCA_040383785.1 Ignavibacteria bacterium
CAAAATCTTCTACACTTGTAATTATTGGCAATGGAATTACTGTTCCGTTATTTAAAGCCACATTTACAGAAAAAGTTCTACCGCTTGTATTTTCCAACACTTCATCATCAGCAGTCAAAAATCCAGATGCAAATACAACACCAGTTTGTCCTACAATTGCATTTGGAATATTTAAATCATAAGCAACTACATCAGCATCGCCACCGGCAGCTCTAATACCTACTTTATACTGTCCAGTTGGAAGTGAATTGCCATCTGAAAATTCTCTAAAATCTAAGTTTTCTACAGCTTTGATTTGGTCATTTACAACAATATCTACTGCAGGTGCATCAGTAACACCATGGAAAGTAACAAACTCAAATTCGTTTGAATTTTTGGCAAACATTTTAATTTCTTTAACACTTAAAGTTGGAGTAATATCTCTATCAAAAGGATTTGTGAAATTTGGTGTTGCTACACCATTAGCGACAACTACATAATCTTTAAATTGTTCAAAAACCACATTTTCAAATACTTTTAACACTTTATCATTTGCATTTTCACTATCGCCAGCATTGATAGAAACGTTAATTGGAACTCCAGCGGTACATCTAATGTTCCTGTAGAACTCAAATATGTAAAATCTTCAGTTTCTTCTAACTTTTCACCATTAAAATATATATCTACTGAATTTAATATAGGGTCTGGAGAATTATGTATAATTTGTACTAATGAAGATTTAGAGAAATTAAATAATTGAACAACTGCACCTTCAGGTATAACAGCATATAAACCAAAAGAATATTCATCATATAATTCTTCTGAAATACCTTGATTTGTTGGGTTTAAAAATCCAGATGCAAATACCAAAGCTTGATTTAAATCAATATTTTGCTCAGCTAATGAAGTTCTTAATAATTCTAATGGAGCAATAAATCTTGCTGCTTTTGCTTCAGCACCAGCAGGTGATAAGTGTATAGAATAATTATCCGATTTTACATCTAAAAACTCAGAATAACTGTTATAATCAATATTTTCTACTAATTTAATATATTCATTTGCAAAAATATCAACAGCAGGTGCATCAGTAGAACCGTGTAATACATTTAATCTGATATTACCATCCTTAATTTCAGTATCATCTAATACATTAACTTTTAAATTAAATCCAATTTCTCTACCTTCTGGAATATTGAATCCAGTACCAACAACGCCATTTGCAGTAACATAATATCTTTTACTTTTTTCTAATTTACCCAAATTAATTGTAGCAATGATTTTGTCATCTGCATTTTCGCTACTTGGTGCAGCAATTTTTACAATAATATCTTCATTAGAAGGTAATTCTAAAAATGATGTAGCTGTTCTAAATTTAAAGTTATTTAAAACCTCAGGTTTTGCATCATTTACATAGATATCTACTTCAGCCGCAGCTGGGTCTGGTGAGTTATGTATAACTTGCACAAATGCGTTTTCATTTGCTTTATACTCTTCTAATAAAGCAACTGCTCCATTTTCCAATACAGCAATCAAGCCAAATGCAGGAGCATTTTCAACGCCTTCATTATCTGTAGATAAAAATCCTGAAGCTAATACTAAAGCTTGTTGTCCAGCAATATTTAAATCTGCTTTATAAGTTTTAACAACTACATCTGGAGAATTAGTTGGAGTAATTGAAATACCATATTTAGAAGCTGGAACATTTATAGCGGTCGAGAAATCTGCATAATCTAAATTTGATACAATTCTATTTTCTTTTTTTATAGCATCTTTACCTAATTCAGTTTCTGAATAAGCATAAATATCAACTGCAGGAGCATCTGTTACCCCATGATAAGCAAATAATTGAACATCTGTTATCAAATCTGATTTTAAACCAGCAACTTTAGGGAATAAATTTAAATTTATTTGTCTTTCGAAAGGATTTTCAAAAGTTGCACCAGCTACACCATTAGCAACTAAAAAATATTTAGTATCTTTTTCTAAAGCACCAAGAGTATATGAATTTATAGCACCATCTGAAACGGACTTACTATCTGGTGTATTGATAGAAACAACAATTGGAATACCAGCAGGAATTTTTAAAAAAGGAGTAGCAGTTCTAAATTTAAAGTTATCTAATTCTGGAGCTAATTGTCCATTTACATAAACATCTACTTCGGCACCAACTGGATCTGCAGCATTATGAACCACTTGTACAAATGCGTCTCCTGTATTAGCTGGCAATTCAATAATTGAACCATCAGGTAATGTTACAAACAATCCGAATTTATTAGTTTTGCCATCAGGTTCATTTTCTGGTGTTAAAAAACCTGAAGCGAAAACGAAAGCTTTAAAACCTTTTGCAGTTGCTAATGGTGCAGAATAACTCGCTACAATTGAAGCAGGGTCATTAGCAGGTGTAATATTTAACACATAACTACTCGGGTCTAAAGTTAATTTGTTTGAAACTTTATTATATGCTAAATTACTAACTAATGGAGTTGTATTATTTTCTGCATATACATTTACCAAAGGTGCATCAGTAGAACCATGTCCAATAAATATTTCTACAGCATTTGCATTATCAGCTTGGAATGGTGTGCCAATATTAGTTTTATTAATATTTAAACTAATATCATAATCTGCATTACCTTTTTCGTAATTCATGCCTAAAACACCATTTACCATCAATACATAACCTTTACCAATTTCTACACTACCCATATCAAAAGTAGCTAAAATTTTATCAGTAGGACCTGTACTTGTTGGGTCAGCAATTTTAACGATTAAATTAGACATTACGGATACAGTTGAAAAATTTCCAGCTTGTCTAAATCCGATATTATCTTTATATTTAACATCGTTAAAATAAATATCCACAGATGCCGCAGCAGGGTC
>JBEICW010000487.1:0-2859 GCA_040383785.1 Ignavibacteria bacterium
ATGTAGAATATTATTCTTTTGATAAAAAATTACACAAAGGGCAAATTTTAGTTCATAAATTAATTAAAGATGAAGTTATAATATTCTTTGATAAAGCAAAATCTATGAGATTCCCTATTCATAGTGTAATTCCAATTGTTAAATTTGGCTGGTCAGATGAAAAATCTATGGAAGCGAATAATAGTTCTGCTTTTAACTTCAGAAAAGTAGAGGGTTCAGATAAATATTCAAACCACGCTTATGGTTTAGCAATAGATATTAATCCTTTTAATAATCCTGTGATTTATAGTAATGGTAGAATTTCTCCACAAGGGGCAGAATACAAAGAAGATGGTGAAGGAGTTTTTACAGCTGACCATCCATTAGTAAAAGGTATGAAAAGACAAGGTTTCAGATGGGGTGGCGACTGGACAACATTAAAAGATTACCACCATTTTGATAAAATTCAAAAATAATCGAAATTTAAAAATGAATTCATAGTTCATTTTTAAAAAGATGTTGACTCATTTTTCATAATTTATTGTTAACTTAACATATTTTTATTAGTATATTTTAACTAATTAATGTATTATTCAAAGTAATATCTAAGTATCGAAGGTAGCTAGTTTACTTATAATCGAATTATCTATAATTATAAGTTGTAATTTCATTAATTGAATATTTCGTTCCACAAAAAGACATTCCCAAAATTTTTGCATATTTTGTTGTGTTGGATATCAATCTTTATGCTTTAGAGCCACCTATAAAATTCAAAATTTATTAATACTCGGAAGTATTATTGGATTAACATCAATTGGTTTAATTTTCAATATTATTAGTGAATTTATGATAATTTTGTTATCAATCATCATAATTATTGGATATGCTGCGGTTTCTCTGGCTACACTTCCTTATGCATTATTTAAATTAGTCACCAAAAATACAATTTTAGGACTGGGTATATTTTTTAGTACAATGAAATTTATAGATAGTATTTTTGAAATTTTGCAAATTTTATAAATATCTTATTAAATTGAAATTTTTAAGAGCAATGTAAATTATTTAGATTGCTTTTTTTTACATTAATTATTATCAATAATATAAACTTAAATATGAATATTAATTTCAATATTATTGATACACCAAAACATTATTTAGATTTTTTACAAAATAGTGAAAAATCAATCAATGAAACTAATTCAAGTTTTAATATATATTTATATATTGATATACTAAGAGCAACAAGCACAATTTTAACCATGCTAAGTAATGAAGTAGCTGAAATCAGTGTATTTGCAACAAAAGAGTTAGCTTTTGATAAATATAATCTTTTAAATAACATTGAAAAACTTTATTTATGTGGTGAAGAAAATAGTATCAAGCCAAATGGATTTTTTGGGGGCAATTCCCCTTTTGATTATATAGATAATGACGAAATTAAAAATTCTCATATTTTATTTACATCAAGTAATGGTGCAAAAATAATTGCTAATGATACTAAACAAGGAAATTATTTTGATTTACTTGAAAATTCAAATTGTCAAAGATATATTTTATCTTTTTTGAATTTTACTGTCTTGATTAATAAATTAAAAGAATTTATATTTGCTCAGAATAAACTAAATAACTATACTGAACTTAATATTAATTTAGTTTGTGGTGGTGAAAATAATAATATTTCAGTTGAAGATACAGTTTGTGCCATTTATTTTACTCAAATCTTAACTTCAAATTTGTTAATACATAATAATCATGAAGTGTTAAATAATTTTAGTCAAGATATAAGTATTTTATTTAATGAAATTCAAGAATTAAATATAAATGGTAAATTAAATGAAAAAATATTTTGGGTTATTAGAAATAAAAGCACACATATCCAAAGATTAAAAGACCTTAATTATGACAAAGATATAGGTTTTTGCCTACAATTTGACAAGATAAATTTGATTGCAAGGGTAGTTGAAAATAAAATTTTCAAAATATAATGTAATTTATTCTAATTTTATTTTCAAATGATATAAAAATTTGATATTTTTGCGATATATTTATTGATGAGGGGGAAATTGATGAGTAAGCAAAAAAAAGCTAACATCGAAAGTTCATCTGTAAATAACAATAACAACTCAACTAACTCTAATAAAATTAAAATATTAGCAATTGTTTTGGCATTTGTTTCTTTGTTTTTGTTTATAGCTTTACTTTCGTATAATAAACAAGACCAAGCAAATGCTGAGATAAGTTTGTTTGATTTGTTTGGTTTATTTACTGGTGATGATTTAATTATTCTAAAAGCCGAAACAACACAAAATCTACTCGGACTTTTAGGCGCATACATTTCTAATTATTTCTTTAATCACACAACAGGTTATACAAGTTTAGTATTTCCAGTTATATTAATGTTATGGGCAGTTAATCTTTTTAGAGATTATGAGATCAGCCGAGAAACATTAAGAAAATCCTACCTATTTATTTTAATCTCAATCACTTTTGCTACTTTAATGGGTGGAATTATTAGTTTGGAATATTTGGATATTTTCACACAAGAGTGGGCAGGAATAGTAGGTTTATTTATGTCAAGTATTTTTACCAATCTAATTGGTATTACAGGTACTTTGCTTGTTTTTGCATTTTTATTATTACTTTAATTATACTATACTTTTGGACTTAAAATTGACAAAATGTTTGAAAGTGTATTAAACCAGTCAAATAATCTGATAGATTTTTCTAAAGAAAAGATTACTCAAATAAAAGAAAATGCTGCTCAAAATCAAGCAGATAGCGAAGAATTTAATGACAATAATGAATTTGATAATATTGAAAATCATGAAGAGAACCTACAAAATATAGTAGATAATACTTCAGAAAATAATATAGAAGAAG
>JBEICW010000488.1:0-2835 GCA_040383785.1 Ignavibacteria bacterium
AACATCATATCTATGCAATCTTATAATTCCACCGAAAGCAAAGGTTATAATGTTTCATTAGAGAAATTTTCGGGTTATACTAATCCGCGACTTTTGGAAAGAGTGGAGGCAGAAATAGTTGTTTGAGATACAATTAATAATAATTGGCTAATGAAATCTGGTATCAAAAGGGAAATTATTGCAAAAGATAATATTATCATCACAAGATTTGATTCATTAAATATCAAAATTGACCTTACTAATCAGCAACTTAGCAAACTCAATATCAATGCAAAAGAAATGAATTTCCAAGAGTATAAAGATTATATTGAAACTCTGAAAATTGGTGGAAAAGATATTCGTAGGGATTTGACCGATTATTATGGGCAGTGGGCATACCCTTTTGCAAGTATAATCGTTGTGCTTTTTGCTGTGCCATTCGCCTCAGTCAAGAAAAAAGGCGGAACTGCCGTTCAAGTAGCAGCCGCATTAGTAATCACATTTGCCTACTTAATATTCACCAAAGTAGGGCAAGTAGTTGGTTACAATTCCAATTTTAATCCAATAATAGCCGGCTGGTTCGCCAATATCGCCTTTTTCATATTTGGTATTATAGTGCTATTTAGGACGAGGAGTTAGGGAATAGATTAATCAACTTAAACAATTGTGGAAAACTTTATTCATTTTTATTAACATTTTTCAAAATAATTGTTTTTTTTTATATAAATTGCTTAACTTACTAAGTGAATAAATGATAATTCTTTAAATGTTATTTTTTACAATTGATTAATTGCAAAGCCCAAAAGTAATTGATATTTTTTAATAAATTTCATAAGATGGGCATTAAGATTAATCATTGATTCCAAAAATAACGTTTTTAAAATTTATTCTAAGGAAAAATATCATGAAGAAGATATTTATGATGCTACTAATTCTAGGAGTGGCAATTATACCAAACTTTGTTTATGCAATAAGTTCAGCAAAGTTAAATACAACAACTGTTGAATACTATATGAAAAAACCACCAGGTGAAGTTAGATATTGTCCTGATGATGGTACTGGTTGTAAAGTAACTAAAACATCAGAACCATTAACTACTGTAATAATTAACGTAACGCCTCATTTAACTTCTGGGTACCTAATTACATTTATAGACCCTTTTGTTACAGTTACTTATGATAATGGTAATGGAGATGAAACTTTCAGTTCAACAGATAAATCTTGGAACTACACATCAGCTTCTGTTTTAACACTTACAAACGTAGATAATTACCCTGCATTGAATAACACTGTTATCAATCTTAATGGGCAAACTGCAAACTCAACAGGACAAGTAACTGTATGGTACATTCCATAAATATATTGAGAGCATTCTTATTAAGAATGCTCTCTCTCTTTGTATTCTTTATAGCATTTATAAATGCTAATTCAATAGAATTAAAAGAACCAGATATAAAAATTGAAGGTAGTAGATTTTCAGTAATCGCATTTACAAGTGTCGATGTTTGTAATTCTTGTATTGAACAAGTTGAAAATATTGTTTTGTTTTATAAGGCTGATGTAACCATATTTTTAATTGTTAATGGATTGTCAATTAATTCAGTTAACCAATTTAAAAATAAAATTAAGAACGATAGAACTATAATATTACCTGATTATAATGGATATTTAACAAACACATATAATGTAGAAACATTACCTTACTATATTGCAGTAAATAATGATAGTATTTTTTATAGGAAAAATGAATTTGACTTTCAAATTATTAATGATCATTTAAATAATTTACCATTTATCATTAATAATGATAAAATACTTTTAACTATCAAAAATGATAATTCAAATTTGTATAGTAACAGAATATCATTTTATGATGTTGATACAAAACTTAATTATATTATTTTCCCAAAATCTCATGAACTAATGATTGTCGACTCTATTTATAACTACAAATTTATTTCTTTAAGTTCATTTTTTAAGAAATTGCCATTTGATTATTTCCGATTTAGTGTTGTTAATAATAAAATAATTGGACTTTATCAATTGTTAGGTAAGAATAGGATACAATATATTTTTGATTTAAATAATAATAATTTAATTGATAATAATTTTGATTTTAGTTTATTGAAAAAAAATGAAGAAAGCATAAGTTATAATTGTTTATTTTTTAATGAGAATATGTTCTTAACTTATAAAACATTTTTAAATAATAAAAATATTTTGGATAGTAGTTTAGTTATGGTAAAACCAAATAATGAGATTAACTATATAAATCATCATACTAAATTATACTCTGAAAACTCAATGTCAGATTTTTTTTCTATGCGATCAATTAATTATAATAATAAAATACTTATAGTTTATGATTTTATTGATACTCTATATATTTTTGATAATGCAATGAATTTAAAGAATACAATTAAAATCAATTTTGATACAACTAATTGGAATAGCTTTGTTTTCAATGAAGAATTTAACTTTGAAAAGCATAAATATTTATATGATAAATTACAATTTAATTATAGTATTTTAACTAATAATAATAATAAATGTATGATTACATATTATAAAGTTTTATACGAGAATAACAATTCTCCGAATTATAAAATAGTTTATTATTGTCAAATAATTGATACTTTTAATACTGAAAATCAAATCAATTTAACCTTATGTGAGAATTGTTTACCATATACATTTGATGATAATTGGATATATTACACATTTTACAAAGATGGGGTTTTGACTTTCCAAAAGAAATCATACAAATTATCATAAAACTAAATCAAACCACATCACAATATTTCATAGTAAAAATAAAAAAACACAACATCATGCACCTTTTCCTCAAACTAAATC
>JBEICW010000489.1:0-2831 GCA_040383785.1 Ignavibacteria bacterium
TATTTAATTTATTAAAAAATTTATAATTTAAATTATCTAAACAATTATGAATGTTGTAATGGTAAAGTTAAAGTAATAAAATTACCATCTTTACCTAATGTATCAACCATCATTGTACCATTTAATCTTCTAATATTTGACTCAACTATCGATAAATCGAGAATAATATCTTTTTTGTCATATTGTAAAGCTTCAATAATATGAGATTTATTCTCTTTATAAAGTTTAATCATTTCTTCAACCAAAGGATTTGCTTCAGCTAATATTTGGATTTCTGTAGCACCTTCAGAATGATTTTCTTGTGCAGTTAATTCTAATTTACAAGTTGCTTTATCAGCAGACATTGCTTCGAATACTTTTATCATTGCTTCCACAATAATATTCATATCTCCAACTAACTTTGTATTGCCTTCATTATTAACTACTAATTCAAATTTTGTTTTAGTTTCAGTTGCAATTTTAGTTTGAGTTGCTTTTATAACATTTTCAAAATTCAATGTAGCGATGTTCACTCTTATTGCTTCTTCACTTTGTTCAGCATTATCAATCAAATCCGAGACAAATGTAAATAATTCTTCTGAAGATTCTGCAGCCATACCTACGAACATATCTAACTCTTCTTCGTTTTCATAAGCTTTACCAGAAACTAACTGTAAGTAACCGACAATACCCGTTAGTGAGTTACGAAGTTGGTGACCAAGTTTAGTTAAGAAATAAGTTTTAGATTCACTTGCTTCCCTAGCAAATTGTTCAGCGAGTTGAATTTGTTTTGTTTTAAGTCTTGATTGTTCTTCAGCAATTTTTTCTAATGTAACGTCTCTACCAATACTATAAATTAAGTTATCTTGATGTGAAAAAGTAAAACTCCAACTAACCCAAACTATAGCTCCTGTATTTTTTTTTCATTCTATAATCAGCACGTTTGGTTTCCTCTTCTTTGGAAGAATTAACCATTTCAATCATAGAATTATAATCAAAATCTTCCAAGAACAATTCTTTGATATTTTGCCCAATCATAGTATTAGGGTCATTACCAAATATTTCTCTTGATGCGTTATTCATACTTTTCCAAGTACCATCAAAACTAAATACTGAAATAACATCTTTAGAAGTATCTACAATCCTTCTCTGAGAACGCGTCATTCTTTCTGCTAAATCTAAAGCTCTTGCTCTACTAGTTATAACAGAAATTATAAATCCAAATAAAACAAATGAAGTTACAACAGTTCCGCTTAAAGTTAATAAAGGAAGATAATTTTGAAATTCACCACCGAAATTTGGAATAGTATGAAAATCAATTTCAATTTCTCTATCTGCTATTTTAAATTTTTTAGTTTCAGTAATTACTGGTTTAAATTCTTTATTTTCTAATAAATTTGAATTCTTTGAACTAAATATTTCATATCTTTTACCACTTGAATTATTATCATAAATATCAAATATTATTGTAGAATCCGTTGCAATACCTGATCCAATAGCTTCTTCGAAAAATTTATCTTCGTCAATTTCAAGAACAATTGCACCCTCAAAATTACTTTTTTTTAATTCAATTGTACTTATTGATTGATCTTTGTAATATGCGGGAGCAATCAGATAAAATCCTTTTACATTATCTCTAATTTGATGAAATTCTGTAGAGGTGATAAAATTGTTATCTCTTGCTTTTTCAATTGCTTTCTTTGTAATTTGATCAGAGGCAAAATCAAAACCAGCCCTTGCTTTATATATTTCGAAAGGAACTATATAATCTACTATATAATAGATTTCTCTATTATTTCCTTCTGGATGTAAAACTATATCATAATTTCCACCAGAACGTGCATTATATAAGAAATCTTCAAGTCCTTCAGGTTTTGTTTTAAATGCAAAGTCAATACTTACGATTGACTTAAATGAACTTACAGGAATTGAGCCATTTAATTCAAAAACATCTTTCACAACAAAAGACCTTACAAATAAACCTTGCATTGAAGTTAAAATACCCTCATTTAACTCAACTTTTCTATCTAATCTTGTTAAAACAGCTGTTACCGCTTTTTCAAATGCAACTTTTCTGTCATCATTAACTTTTTTTTCCATAAATACATAAGAGATTGCACTTATTATCAAAGTTAAAACTAATAAGATATAAGCAGGGTAAGTTTTTCTCAAATTGAATATTATGTTCTTTTCCTTGGTAGCACCTTTTAGAACTGACTCATAACTAGGTGTATTATTAATATTGTTAGCCATTATTTATTAAATGATATAATTGAGAAACTTTTAAGATGATTTTACTTTTGATTAATTTGATTACAAAAAAAAATATATGTTATTTTTGAAAAATATTTGTAATTATTTTTTATTAGCAAAAATAGTTTGAACTTCTGAAACAAAAGTAGCTGTATTAACAGGTTTTGCAATATAAGAGTCAAAACCTAATTCCATAAATTTTTCTCTATCATTTGCTTGTGCAAAACCAGTAACTGCAATAATTGGAACTTTTTCACCATTTGGCATATCTCTAACCATAGTTATTAATTCAGTACCATTCAAATCAGGCAATAATATATCCATAATAATTCCAGCAGTTTGATTTTCTTTAAGCCATTCCACTGAAGAAAAGCCATCAGCAAAATCCGTAGTTTCAAACCCTGCTTTTTTTAAAATAGTACAGAATAATCTTCTGATAGGTGTATTATCTTCAATTACACATATAGGCAATGTTTGATTAGTCATAAAAACTCCAAATAATTTCAAATTTTATTTCAAATTTAATTGTTTAAAAATTTAATTAAAAAATAAATTTATTAAAAAGACAAACAAAAGACAATAAATTAACTAAAATAAAA
>JBEICW010000490.1:0-2829 GCA_040383785.1 Ignavibacteria bacterium
AATATCTTTGTAAATAGAAAATAAAACAACATTTAATTAAAATATATGACAAAAATATTTTTTTTAATTTTCACTATTTTACAGATGTTTTTCTTCCAGAATTATCTGTTTTCACAAGTTAAAATCATTATTTCCCCAAAATTAAATAATCAAGATATTGAATTTCATAAAGATATTAGATTGAGTGATAGAATGTTAAAAATTCACAACTTGAAATTTTATATTTCTAATGTAAAATTACTTTCTAATGATAGTGTTTTGTTCTCTGAAAATGAAAGTTATCACTTATTAGATTTTACTGAAAATAAAAATTCATTTCAAGTTATTTGTAATTTAAAGAGTTTTACACAATTATCATTTGAATTAGGTGTTGACAGTGTTACAAATGAAAATGGAGTAAAAGGTGGAGATTTAGACCCAATAAATGGAATGTATTGGGCTTGGCAAAGTGGATATATTAATTTCAAGTTAGATGGTGATTTTGCATCAAATAATCCGAATGGAACTTTAGATACAAATTTAATTGACTTTGAATACCACTTAGGTGGGTTTTTAGCACCAAATAATGCAATCCAAAATGTAAATTTTAAAATGAAAGAAAAACAATCTAAAAATGCAAACTCAATCAATTTAGATTTGAATTTAGATAATTTTTTTAATTTTGTTATTAATAATCAAATTTACAAAATTATGTCCCCAAGCAACAATGCAGTTAATTTAAGTAAAATATTATCTGAGAGTTTTGGGGTAAAATGAATAATTTAATCAAAACTTCAATCAAAACTTTAATATACCTTTTGATATTGTCAATAGTTGGAGTGATAATAACAACTAAATTCATCAATTCCTTTCAAGATGATTTGTATAATCTTGAATATCCTTCATATTTCCCAAAAACAACTTATAATTTTAAAGAAAATCCACTTACAAAATCTAAATTTGATTTGGGTAGAGCGTTATTTTATGAAGTTTTATTATCAAAAGATTCAACAATCTCATGCTCTTCTTGCCATTCCGTATATAATTCATTTGCCCATACTGACCATAAATTAAGTCATGGTATATATGATTTGGTAGGCAATAGAAACGCACCTGCATTGATAAATTTAGCCTGGAATAATAGATTTATGTGGGACGGGGCAATTCATAATTTAGATGTGCAAGCCTTAGGACCAATTTCGAATCCAATAGAAATGGATGACAATTTGCAAGATATAATCAAAAAGTTATCAATTACTAAAATTTACCCAAAATTATTTTATAAAGCATTTAAAGATTCAATTATAACAAGTGAAAGAATTTTAAAAGCCATTGGTTCATTTCAAGCAGCCATTGTTTCATACAATTCAAAATATGATAGTGTTAGACTTGGAAAATCACAATTTACAGAACAAGAAAATAATGGATATGAAATTTTTAAGAAAAATTGTAGTAGTTGTCATACCGAGCCATTATTTACAAATGGTGGTTTTGCTAATAATGGATTAGTACCTGATAATATTTTAAAAGATTATGGAAGAAAAAATGTAACAAATAATGACAATGACGCATTATTATTTAAAATTCCTACACTTAGAAATTTGACTTATACTTATCCTTATATGCACGATGGAAGATTTGCAAAATTAAATGATGTGATACACCATTATACTAATGAAAAATTCAAGTCAAATACATTAAGTCCTGAATTACAAGAAAAAGTTAAGTTAAGTTCTAATGAAAAAGTAGATTTGCTAACTTTTCTGCTAACTTTGAATGATAAATCATTTACATTTAATAAAAATTATACTTATCCTCGAGATTTGTATAATAAATAAAATTCTACAAGGAATTTATGAAAAAATACTTATTAATAACTGCATTATTTTTCTCAATATTTTACTTAAATAATTTATTTGCTCAAACAAATCCAGCAATTACTTCTTGGCTAATAAATAATGAAGTTACTGGAAATTATTATGCAAAAGGTAATTCTACTTTAATACCAAATAATATTTTGGTAAATGTGCAAAAAGTACAATTTTCAAGTGATTGGGCTTATATCAAAACTAATGGTATTCCTTCATACCCGACAGGTCCATTTTTAGATGGTAACCCTTCTATTGCAACTAACCAAAATGCAATTTTTAAGATTTCATTAAAACCTCTCCCAAATTCCGGAACTCCTACAAATACTAATGGTGGTAATAATGGTATTTTTATAAATGGTGTTGCGTTGTTTGATTATAGAGACGGAGTTAGTTGGTCAAGTGCTTCAAATAGTTTAAAAGGTGGACCGATTGGCGGTATGGGAGATAATGTTTGGAATAGAGATGCAGTAGTTGCTGAAAAAGCTGGTTTTGATTGTGCAAAAGGACACCCAGCTAAGGGCAATTATCACCATCACCAAAATCCTTCTGCGTTTAAATTAGACAAAACTGTAGTCTCGGATATATGTAGTTTGTATGATGCTGATGGATTGTATATAATTGACGAAACTAAACATTCTCCATTAATTGGATTTGCTTATGATGGTTTCCCAATTTATGGTGCTTATGGTTTTAAAAGTACCGATGGAACAGGTGAAATTGTTAGAATTAAGTCTGGTTTTAAGATAAGAGACATAACACAAAGAACTACTTATTATGATGGTAGTTCTGTAAAATCAGGACCAGATGTTAATTCTACATATCCATTAGGCTATTTCCGTGAAGATTATGAATATATTGAAAGTCAAGAAACTGAAGTTTTAGATATTCATAATGGTAGATTTTGTGTAACTCCTGAATATCCAAATGGGACTTATGCATACTTTTGTACTGTAGATGAAAATCTTAATTCAGCATACCC
>JBEICW010000491.1:0-2828 GCA_040383785.1 Ignavibacteria bacterium
CGGCACTAATAACCAAGCTCATAGGATAGCACTAAATTTGCGTGAATTGGGTCGCGGTGGCGAAGAAACGGGCAAACTTAAAGACGTTAAAGCTATCGGCTGGTGGGTGAATGAATATAATATGGCTCAAGTTTCGATGAATTTGACTGACTACCACAAAACTGCTCCACATAGTGCTTATGAATCTTGCAAAGAGGAGGCGAGTAACCTAAATGTTGCTGTAGCTGGCTCGGAGTTAGTTGGATTAATTCCACTTGAAGCATTGCTAATGGCGGCTGATTATTATATCCAAAAAGAGAATTTATTCATAATTGATGAAAACCAAAAAATCCGCCTTGCTATCGAAAGAATGGGCTTAAATTCAATCAGTAATTTTGACCCAAATAAGCGAATTATAGAGTATTTAATCAAAGAAGAGCCGAATGAACCGTTGGCTTCTATGACTTTGCGAGGATTTATCGAAGAAGTTGGTGCCAGAACTGCTGCTCCAGGGGGTGGAAGTGTGTCTGCTGCGATTGCGTCTATGGGTGTAGCACTTGCAAATATGGTGGCTAAATTGACTTATGGAGTGCGAAAATTCGAACATCTTGATGGCAAAATGCGTGAAATTATACCTAATTTTGATTCAACTTTCCGTGTGTTAATCACAAAAATCGATGAAGATACAAACGCTTTTAATGATTACATTGCTGCGATTAGATTACCACAAACTACTGACGAAGAGAAGCAATTTCGCGAAAATGAAATGCAAAATGGACTAAAAAAAGCAATCAACACTCCACTTTCGGTTATGAGATTATCATCTTCGATTTGGTATGAATTTGAGGAAGCTGCAAAAGTTACCAACTACGCAAGTAAATCGGATTTGGAAGTTGGGGTAAAAGCACTTGAAACAGGTATTTGGGGAGCCTATCGAAACGTTATGATTAATATGAAAGACATCACTGACCAAGAATATATAAATAGCGTAACTCAAGAAGCCAAAACTATTTACGAAAATGCAGTGCAAAAAACCAAAACCATCCTAGAGATATTGGATAATAGAGTTGACTAATTAAAAAAAACTAAGTAACAGTTTAAAATTATATACAAATCCCTACTATTTAATTAGATTTAATGGGGATTATTTTTATGTAAATTGGTTTTATTTTTTGCATTTATCTATACTTTGGATTAGATTTGTAAAATCATAATATTCATATCTACAAATTTACTATCTTACAATCAAATGTCAATCAAAAATTGGAACGAAGACGACAAACCACGCGAAAAACTAATGAAATTAGGGGCAGAGTCGCTTTCCGATTCCGAACTTTTGGCGATTTTGATTGGGCACGGCACCAAAGGGTTTTCGGCTATTGATGTTGCCAAAGATATGCTTTTGACTTTTGAAAGTTTGTCTAATTTAGTGAATATCCAACCCAAAAGATTGCAAAAGATTAAAGGTATTGGATTTACAAAGTCTATTATTTTTGCTGCTGCTTTCGAAATTGCCAAAAGAGTAAAATACGATAATAGCTCATTTTATTCTCAATTCAAAACCCCCGAAGATGTTGCTAAATATTATATTCCGCGTATGTCTGGACTCAAAAAAGAGCAATTTCGCATAGTGATGCTTAATACTTCAAACAAAATCTTCAAAGAAGTAACAGTTAGCGAAGGTACTCTAAGTTCGAGTTTAGTCCACCCACGTGAGGTATTCAAAGAGGCGATAATCGAGTCTGCGGCTTCTATTATGCTTGTTCATAACCACCCATCTGGCAATCCAGAGCCATCTCGCGAAGATATTTTGATTACAGAAAAATTAGTCGCAGCTGGTGAAATCATAGGCATAAAGGTATTAGACCATATAATTATTGCTGGTGATAATTATGTCAGTTTTGTGAAATTGGGCTTGATTTGAAGTTGGGACCACCATATCTTTAACTAAATTTAACCAAATTCCGTTAAAAACATATTCTGTATTTTTAAAATCTATCTTTATCAACTTACTTCTTTTGGATTGGGGCTTCGTATATTGTTCCAACTGCTTGAAAACTAATTTCTCCATCTTCACTGTCATTTATAATCGTAATTTTTTGATTCAATACACCTGATTTTTTTGCAGTATATTTTGCTTCGATTGCAAAATTTTCTTTAGGATTAATTATACTACCATCTTTGATGTTTAATTTAATATCTTCTACACCATTAATACCTAAAATTTTGATTTTTTTATCTGTATTATTTGATAACACAATTTTACCAATTGTTTCTTTTCCTTCATCAAAATTTCCAAAATTTAATGTTTTAGGAAAAACAGTCAATGGCACTACAACCTCTGCTTTTAACATATAATTAATTTTATCATTAGCTGGGTCGTTGCTTGTAATAGCAATTCCTTTATTTACTTTACCACTTTGTTTAGAAATATTTAAAGTAACATCTATAGTTGCAATTTCTCCTGGTTTTAGAAGGTCTTTGCTAATTGGAGCAGTAGTACAGCCGCAACCAGGTTTTACTGAGTGAATTTTTAAATCGTCATTTCCAACATTTTTAACTTGGATTTTAGCTTTTAGTGGACCTTCATTTCTTTTTACTTTACCCCAATCATAAGTATTGCCACCAACAAATTCAATTTTTGGTGCTTTATTACTTTTTATATCAGATGCAATAGTTTTATAATTATTATGAATAAAAACTAAACTATAAATTAATACAAAAAAAAGTTGGATATGTTGTTTAAATAATGATTTACTTACTGGTTTTTTGTTGTTTATTATTGATAACATTACTACAAACTCCTAATTTTAACGATTATAATTCTTAAATTTAATAATTTTGTATAA
>JBEICW010000492.1:0-2813 GCA_040383785.1 Ignavibacteria bacterium
CAAAAATGTAATAAAAGAACTTTGCAAAGACAAAATTCCTGCCACAGAAGCGGAAGATTTGCAATATTCTAATTTCATCAAAATTCAACCCAAGTTCAAACTAATAAACAAAGAACCAATATTACCCTCAGACGAAGAATTGGCTAAAAATCCACGCTCCCGCAGTGCAAAGTTGAGAATAGCGGAGAAAGTTGTGGAGTAAGAAAAGTCCCATTTGCTATATTTTCATTAAGTAATAACAATAATAATGTATAAAAGTTACAATATTTTGAGAAATAGTTAGTCAAATGTAGAAAAAAGGAACATAGAAAATGACATCAATATTATTTCAAAGTGAATCTGAAGAGGATTTAAAACTTTTAACTAATTTAGCTTACAAAATAGGTATAAAAACTCAAATATTATCAAATGAAATATTGGAAGATATTGCTATGGCAAATGCAATAGAAGTTGGGCGAACAAATGAGTATATTGATACAGAAGAATTTATGAGCCAGGTATTTGATGAAGTTAATAATAGATAAATCCTTTCAAAAAGACTATCAAAAAATTAAAGATAAGTTTACAATTCAAATTATTAATGATAAATTGATTGAATTTTATAAAGTAGATAATCATCAAGAAATTTCTAATTGAAAAAAGTTAGTCGGTTATCGTAATGCCTATAGGGTGAAAGTTGGTAACTATAGGATTGGATTTTTAATTGAGGATAATAACTTAGTATTAATCAGATGTTTGCCACGAAAAGATATTTATAAATACTTTCCATAACTTAAATTAGTAAAAACCAATTACCCACAACCGAAGAATTGGCTAAAAATCCACGCTCCCACAGTGCAAAGTTGCGTATAGCAGAGAAAGTTGGGGAGTGAAATAGGAATAAAACTTGAATCAAAAGCAAAAATATATAATTTCAATTATAATAATTGTAGCAATTAGTTTTGCTACATATCAATTTTTTATCATCGCACAAACCAATAATAAAGATATGAAATTACTTTTTTCTAAAAATAATAAATATTCAAAGTATATTGCAGGTAGTGAAATTGACTTTGAAAATTCTGATGAACTCAAAAAGATATTACTGACTCAAGGTCTTGATAAAAATGGATTTGAGTTTTTTAAAGAAGTTCAATCTGCTACTGAAATAATAATAGATAATAATAAAATTGTAAAAGTTAAACTTCACTTTGAAGATGAAATAGAAACAGAAAAGGTTAATGCAAATCTGCCAATTCAAGAATGGCAAGATAGAGAAGTTTTCTTTTTGGTTGAAGATGTGAATGGTTCACATAAATTAGGTGGCAAAACACCAAATGATTTTATTTTGCCAACTCACTCAAAAATGAAAACACCATTTATTTATATTGGTTCTATAGACACTAAAGATAAAAGATTTGAATGGTTAAATTTACCCAAGTTACATATTGCTTACCCAATTTATGAGTGTAATTTTGGGATATTTTTAGATTATAAAAATCCAAATAAGCCTGAAATAATTAATCCTGAAACTTTTACAGAAGATTGGTTTGATGTAAAAACTAAAGGTGTTGATAAAGTAGTTTTTAAAGAAAATTCTTTTGCTTCATATGTAGAAACTAATAAAAATAAATTTGAAGAAATTTCAGAATTTAACCCATTGTGTTGAGTGCCACTATGGATTCAAGCTCCGGATATTCCAATTTGTCCTAAATCAGGAAAAGTAATGAGATTTGTGTGTCAAATTACTACAAATGAAAAAATAAAGTTGGTTGATAACAATGGAATTGAAAATTTGCCATTTTCTGACTATTTGAATTTTGCTGATGATGGAATACTTTATGTTTTCTATGAACCTGAATCAAGAATTATGTATTTAAATATTCAATTTACCTAACACCTAAAATGCACCTAAAACGATTTATTGAGCAATATCGCGGAAGTTCTTTTCCAACTTTAAATTTAACAATAATCTGTTGTTTTTCGTGTCTAAATTGTTTTTGATTTTATCGATTTAGTGAAATGAAAAAAGTAAATTATCCAATTACAATGGCTATCCGTCAGCTTAAAGAAAATAAAGTTGAGTTTGAGCCGAATATTTATGATTATGTAGAAAAAGGTGGAGCCAAACAAACTTCAATTGAGCTTGGAGTTGATTTGAGTTTGGTAATCAAAACCATTGTCCTCGAAGCAGACGACAAGAGCTTGATTGTATGCCTAATGCACGGAGATAAAGAAGTTTCTACCAAAGAATTAGCCCGTCAAATTGGCAAAAAGTCTTTAGTGCCAGCCGACCAAACCAAAGCATTCAAAGCTACTGGTTATGAATTTGGTGGCACAAGCCCATTTGGATTAAAAACCAAAATGAAAGTTTATGCAGAATCAACAATTTTTGATAATGAAGCAATTTACATAAATGGCGGCAAACGTGGATTTATCATCAAAATCAACTCACAAGAATTAATCAGAATCCTAAATACCGAAAAAGTAAATGTAGGGATAGAGTGAGAAATGGTTAAATAAAATATATAAATTATAATATCGTTTTAAATAAAATAAATTAGAAAATAATTTTGAAACAGTAAGATTATGAGTCCAATATTATTAGAAATAGAAGAGAAGGTTGAAAATTTGACGCCTCTTGAACTAAGTGATTTTAGAAAATGGTTTGTCGAATATGAAAATAAAAATGATAAAAATAGAATTTTGAATGATTTAGAAACTAATTGGGACAATTTACCAATTAAATTAAGAGATGAACTGATTTTGAAATTACTAAAAAATAGTATAGTTGAAACTGGAGACATTATAAGTCCAATTGACATTATATGGGA
>JBEICW010000493.1:0-2813 GCA_040383785.1 Ignavibacteria bacterium
AAGGTGCTGATTTATCTGGTAGCATTGATTACAATGATAAGAAGATAAGTAAGAACTTTGGTAATATAATTTCAATCGCAAAAGAATATGGTAGTGAAGTTGGGTCCGGTGGAACAGTATCATATAAGACTGGTTCAATTCTATTACAAGAAGGACAACAACGAGTTGATTTAAAAACAAATTTCATTGACATATATGAAAGTGGTTCAACAATATCAATTCAAAAAATAATTAATGCACCGGTACCTGCATCGGTTAGATACCTATTACCGTTCGCAGCACAAGATTTTTCAGCTGGTGTATTTGGTTTTGGTAAACAATCAACAGCAACATCAATGATGATGATGCCTATGCACGGTGACATATTACGTATGCAAGCTGTTGAGTTTAATGATATGTTAAGACGCTCACAGTATTCATTTACATTAAGAAATAACTTATTAACAATATACCCGATACCACAAGAACCAAGAAGAATATTGTTTGAATATTTTGTTAATGAAGAAAGAAGCAATCCAATTAAGAATACTAATGATGTTGTTAGTGATTATTCAAATGCTCCGTACGGTAACAAGCAATATAAATACATTAATGCAGTTGGTAAGCAATGGATTAAAAAATATACACTTGCAGTTGCAATGGAAACATTAGGTAATGTTCGTAGTAAATACAGTTCAATACCAATACCAAATAGTGATATAACATTAAATGGTGATGCTTTAATCAGTTCAGCTGAAAATATGAAACAGAGTTTAATTGATGAGTTAAAAGAAATGCTTGAGGCATTAACAACAAAAAGTCAAATGGAAGCTGAACAAATGAAATCCGAGTTATTAAGTAATACATTGAAGTATATGCCAACTAAAATATACATCGGATAATATAAATATTAAATATTAGACATAGCAGGAGATGAATAGATGACTGAGAGACAGTTAAGAAGAATTATTAATGAAGAGATTGATAATATAATCAATGAAGAGATTGATAATATAATCAATGAGATGGTGGATAGTAACAATGTAGTGGATTCACTAATAGATGATAGTTCTGGTATAGTAAAGAAGATATTATTAGAATTACAAGATTACTTAACCGATTTACTAATGAAATTTAAAGACGCATTCATAAAAGGGTTTAAACGTGAGCCGTCAATATATGATATGCAAGAGTTTATGTTAATGCAATTATATAAATTAACTAATAGTATTGAGAATAATTTAGAAGATGACGATGTAGTAGTATCAATTAACTCAAGATATACGTCAAAAGGAACAACAATAAATGCTATAATAGAAAGAGATGGTAAACAATATCCATTTCAAACTGATGTTATATTAGCAGGAGGTTATAATATACAATCTCTACATAATAGATATATTGTAAAAACAGACTTACCAAGAACAAACAACAATGAAATATCCAATTTATATAAAACTAAAATGAAGAAATTGGAGGGGGTTCATAAAATTCAATCGGAAATTGATGTATATCAAAAGAAATTGGAGGCTGCAAAAAAATATTTGGAGATAAATTCTAAATTAACAGATGATGAGATATTAACTATAATACAAAGTGAACGTGAATATTCAATATTTGGAAAATGGGATAATTTGAATAATTACGCTAAAAAGATATATATTGATGAATGGAATGAGAATAATTTTTCTGGTAATGACCTTCATTTTACATCAAAAATGAATCCTAAAACTTCTGTTGTTTTAACAGCAAAAGAAATAAAAAATAAATTTAAAGATGTGCAGGACTTCTATGATAATTATAAAGTAAAGAATGAAATATTAACATATATCGATGAGTGGAAGTGGCAAAAGATACACTTCCAGAAAAAGTATATTAAGGATTATGAAAAAAACATTATAAAATTACAAAATAAATTAAACCAATATTAGAACTTGAATTAAAATTATTAAAATATAATTAAGAGAAACCAAAATGACTAACATAGAAATAAGAAACATAATTAAAGAAGAGATTAATTCAATTTTAAATGAAGATTGGACTTTATATGCTAAACGTGATAAAAATGGTGTTGATGTTTATCACAACACATATACATCAGCAGTAAATTCAGCATTAGATTATGCAAGAGAAAGGGGTTATGAAGTTGATGATGAAGATATTGAAAGAGAAGTAACATATAGAGGTGGCAAACCAAGAACCGGTCAGACAGCTAAACATCACATTGGACTTTATAAGAATGGTATATTACAAAGAAAGTATTTGAATTTTCAAGTTTATAATACCGGTAAATCATTTGAATTAAATTTATATATTCAATAGGGATATAACACAATGGCATTATTTGCTAATAAGATGGATAGTAACTTTGTTGCTCATATAAATAGAGAATTGATTAGAGATATAATTGATACCGAAGTTGCATATTATAAAGTAATATTAGAGAACAACAAAGTTAATATATACGGTGAGGTTGAAAACGGTACCATATTCTATGAACCGGTATTAGTTCCTTGTTTAATTGAGAGAACCGAGCAGTCATATAGCGAAGAAGACCACGGTCAGGATTACAATCAAACAATATCATTTTCGTTTTTACGTGAGATGTTGGTTGATTTAAGTTTAGTTCCTGAGGTCGGTGACATTGTTGAATACAATAATGAGTATTGGGAAATTGATGATTTAATTAATAATCAATTTTGGGCAGGTAAAAATCCTGATACAGCATATACCGGAACTGAATTTGGTATGAATGTTAGTATAACATTAAATGCTCACTTAACTCGTAAATCACGCATTGCAGGTATTGTACCGATTGATTATAATGTAGGATT
>JBEICW010000494.1:0-2801 GCA_040383785.1 Ignavibacteria bacterium
AAAGGAACCTACCTAATCAAAATCCAACACGGTAATAATACCAAAACCGTAAAAGTTGTAGTGAATTAAATGAACTTTATCATCAACCGTATGTTTAACCGTACGGTTGAATTGTTTTGAACATCTCATATTTAGCAGTATATCAAATTAATTTTTGAATAATTACACAATAATTATTTATATTGCAATTAAAAATTAGCCAAATACAAATTATAGATAAATATGAGTGCATTCAAAAATCTGCAAATTATCAAAGTTGATAAAGTTCCAATCTCGGTATTGTTAAAGTCCCCTGTTAAACTAAAATCTCTTATTGGAGATATTGGGATAAATAATGAAATTACAGATAAAAATTTACATAGACCCCAGCTTGCTTTGGCTGGGTATGTTGGGCTTTTTACATTTCATAGAATACAAGTTTTTGGTAACACAGAATGTTTTTATCTCCGTGATTTGAATAAAGAAGATAGAATTAAAGCATTCAAAAATATCACTCAATTCCCAATTCCGTGCATAATACTAACTAATAATAATGAATTAGACCCTGATTTAATAGAGATGGCAAAAGAGGCAAGCATTGCTGTTTTGACCACTGAATTTGAAACTACAAAAGCTTTTACTTTACTATCAGAATATCTTGATGACCAATTTGCCGAACAAGCAACTGTTCATGCTTCTTTTGTTGATGTTTATGGTGTTGGAATATTGTTTGTTGGGCGAAGTGCCATCGGAAAAAGTGAAATTGCTTTAGACCTGATTGAGCGTGGGCATAGATTAGTTGCTGATGATGTGGTGGTTCTCACGAAAGTACGCGAAACTGTTCTAATGGGTACGGGCACTAATCTTGTGCAGCATTTTATGGAAATTAGGGGTTTGGGCATCATCGATGTAAGGCAAATGTTTGGTATTAGAGCAATAAGATTTCAGAAGCGTTTAGAGATAATAGTTGAATTAGAAGACTGGCACGAAGACAACGAATATACTCGCACTGGGCTTGATGATGAGCCGACAAACCTAATGGGTATAGATATTAATACTATCAAATTACCAATCTTCCCTGGCAAGAATATCACTGTTATTGCCGAAGTTATTGCACTTAATTACTTACTTCGCACCTATGGTTACAACGCTGCAGAAGTATTTACCGATAAACTCAAAGACCTAATAGAAATACGCAAAAGCAAAAAATTCCATCAAGAAAGAATTATAAGTTATTTCCAAGGGGATAGAGAGAGTAATAATCATTTTTTTTACATAGAGGACTCATTTTACTTGTTTTTTTCAATTCCTCTTTTTTTTAAAAGTATTGGAAAACCTTTAAGTATGAAGGGGTATTTTCTTCAAATAGCTTTTTACATTAGATATTATGGCGATTTCTAAGTAAAGAAAGCATCTCTGTCAGTATTGTACAAATAAAATTGGCGAGCCGCTTATTATACCAGAAATAAAAAAATCTTATATTTAATTGAAACCTTTTTTTAATTTATCGTATTAAATTAAACATTTCAATTGTTTATTGATTGACTGTGAAAATATTACAAACTAAGTGTATAGTTTTTAATACAATAGTTGTCAACAAATATTTTGTTTAATCGTCAGGTTATAATCGTAAATAATTAATCTAAAAATATAAATTTAATTAATTCAAAATATTGTAGAACAAATAGGAGTAATGCTATGAAAAAAGTAACAATATCATCTGTAATGATGTTATTTGTAGGTATAATATCTGGTGCCTTGTTATTAACAAATTTTGATTCCAATTTGGTTGGAACTCTTTTTGCCAAAGAAAATGCGAAATTAGGTGCCAAAAATTCACCCGTTCAAATGTCCGATGGAATGAGGATAATTAATGAATCGGTAATTAAAGTAAGTGATGCTGTTTTGCCTGTGGTAGTATCTATCAAGGTAGAATCAGAAATGAAGGGTAATGGTATGATGGGCGGAAGCGACCCTCGAATGGAGGAGTTTTTCAGATTCTTTATGCCCGATGAAGACTCAAGAGGTGGCAGTGGCGAAGATGATGAAAAATCCGAAAAATCTGAAAAACCAAGAGCACAAGGTAGTGGCTCTGGTGTAATTATATCAGGTGATGGATATATTATAACTAATAATCACGTAATTGAAAATGCTGTGGAAGATGGTATCCAAGTGATACTAAATGACAAAAAAGAATATACTGCAAAATTAGTTGGTTCTGACCCATTAACGGATTTAGCTGTATTGAAAATTGAAGCTAATAATTTACCAATGGCACATTTTGCAGATATTAATTCCGCTAAAGTTGGAGAAATGGTAATCGCTGTTGGTAGTCCTTTGGGCTTAAATTCTACTGTTACAAGTGGTATTATCTCAGCTATTGGTAGAGGTAAATTAGGACTTAATTCCAATTCATATTCTGTTGAGAATTACATTCAAACTGACGCTGCTATCAACCCAGGAAATAGTGGTGGTGGGTTATTTGATATGAATGGTAGTTTAATTGGTATTAATACCGCAATTGCTTCGAGTACTGGTAGTTATATCGGTTATGGATTTGCTATTCCTACTGATTTGGTGCAAAGTGTAGTACAAGATTTGATTGAAGATGGCAAAATTAATCGTGGCTACATTGGCGTTCAAATTACGAGTATCAGAGATGAAGTTGAAGCAAAGGCATTTGGTTTGGACAAAGTTACTGGAGTATTGATAAACGATGTATTGAAGGAATCTGCTGCAGAAAAAGCTGGTGTATTAAAAGGTGATATAATTTTAGAAGTTAATGGTAAAGAAGTTAGCTCATCTCAAGAATTGCAATCACA
>JBEICW010000495.1:0-2797 GCA_040383785.1 Ignavibacteria bacterium
AATAATTTATTTTAAATATTCTATTTTTGTATTCTAATTTTTGTTCTTTAGGTTATTCTATTTATATAAATATTAACAATTATTTAACTTTTAATTGATTTTCGATAAATAATAATTGTTATTTTAAATAATTTATATATTTTTGTATAAAGTAATTGAATATTTATTTTTAAAAAATATTTTGGATTTGTACATTTTTGGTTTTTGGATTTTAATTAATAATTTTTGTGTTCTATAATTTGAAATTTATAATATAAATCAAAAAAATAAGATTATTAATTAACTATTATAATTCTGAGTTATTTGCAGTATTTTAGGAATTTTTATGTTAGTATTATCAAGGAAGATAGGCGAAGTAATAACAGTGGGCTCCTCTGTTAAAGTTACTGTATTGAGTTATGACAGAGGTGTTGTAAGATTAGGTATTGAAGCACCCAAAACTATTCCTGTTCATCGCAAAGAAGTTCATGATAAGATAGTAGAAATGAATAAAAAAGCAGCTAAAACTCAATTACAAGCATTCAAAGATGCTATTAATAATACATCTGTCGTTTTTGATAAAAGTAGAATTTCTAAAGTTACCAAAAAAGATTTAGACAATTCAACATTTATAATGAGTAATAAATCCAATTTAGTAGTTAAAGAAGAAGTAAAGCAAGAAGATGGTAAATTAATTAAACAAAAAAATATTAACAAAGTAAAGTCAAGCAAGTATAAGACGAAAAAATAGGTCTTTATTAATAATTGAAGTAAGTTTTTTTTAATTAAATTTTTGGTTTGGCATTTTAATATGGTAATTTTATGATTGAATATTCAGTATTAATAATTGATGATGACATTTGGATGCAAAGGATTTTGTCTAAAACTTTTTCGAGTTATGGGTTTAAAAAGGCAATTTTAGCATCAAATGGATTTGATGGTATAGGTAAAGCTGTCGAATTTAAACCACATATTATTGTATTGGATATTTTAATGCCAGAATTGTCCGGACACCTTACTTTGAAAGTACTAAAAAATATAAAAGCAACTAAAGATTTACCTGTAATTATGGTTTCAGCTCTTTCAGATATAGAAAATCTTGGTAAAGCTGTAAAGAGTGGTACTGCTGGTTTTATTTCTAAGCCATTTACCCGTGCTACAGTTTACGAAAAATTAATAGACATATTTGGCAAAGAAAAACTTGATTTGATTGCGCGTGGAAAGCCTATCACAGATTCAAGTTTGGGGTACTTTACTGAAGAAGATTTAGGAATTGATTTTAGTGGATTAAAGTCAAGAAGAAAAGAAGCACCTTTAACTACAAACTTTTCTGACTTTGAAGATGACTATGATTTTGACCAACCTGGTGGTGGAAAAAAAGAGGACACATCAAGTTCGGGTATGAATCAAGATTTACTTAGCAACGCATACCAAGAAGATGAGAAAAAAAGCATAGATTCAATCAAAAAATTACTTCTAAGAAAAGAAGATGATGATAATGATGATGTGTTTTAAGTTTTTATAAAGGTCGTTTGGATTGACCCTATTTTTTTCTAAATTGAAGTTACTGCAGATTTCTCAAACTAAACTAATTTTTAAAGAGTTACAAATCTAATAAACAAATGTGGATCTAAAGTCTTTGTTTTTCACTTTTTGAACTATTTTTACCATTTATTTCAATTAGACTCTTCAAATCATTAACAATTTACCTCTAAAAATTAACCACTTTCTTATAACGCATTTATTGCGATTATAATGTACATTTAAAGATTTAAAGAGTATTAATATGAAATTTAGTTATTTTCACAATAAAGAATGAATCAGATTCGTTATTATATTATGAATTTATTTGAAAATACTTTATATAAAAAAATTATAGAAAATAAGAATTTCGATTTTAATAATCTAAATCTTTTGCCAAGTGATGGCGAAGTTTATTATTATGGGAAAATTTTAGATTTTCAAAAATCTCAATATTATTTCGAAAAATTAAGTGAAAATATAGAATGGAAAAATGATGAAGTTGTGATTTTCGGAAAACATATCATAACTCCAAGAAAAGTAGCTTGGTATGGCAAAAAAGAGTACGAATATAAATATTCTAATATCTCAAAAAAAGCAATTTTATGGACAAAAGAGCTAATAGAACTGAAAGAAATTGTTGAAAATATTTCAAATGAAACTTTTAATTCATGCTTATTAAACTTATATCACAATGGCAATGAAGGTATGGCTTGGCATACTGATTCAGAAAAATATCTTAAAAAAGATGGTGCAATTGCTTCTTTATCAATTGGAGCAGACAGAAAATTTAGTTTTAAGCATATCCAAACTAAAGAGAGTATCTCTTTACAATTAGAGAATGGAAGTTTGCTAATTATGAAGGGCAAAACGCAAACAAACTGGCTCCACTCTTTACCTAAATCTAAAAAAATTACTACTCCAAGAATTAATCTCACATTCAGAACTATTATTTGATAATTTTGCCTTATTATAAAAATAGGCAATGTAAATAAATACATTGCCTATTTTATGATACGATTTTATAATCAGATTTTAAGATAATCTTTTAAATTTAGTGCTTAATCACAAATTATAATGGTTTTGCAGGTTTTAAATTTGGGAACTTACTATCTAAAATCACATTCCATTCATCAACTCTTGATTGTAATTTTTTCATTTCTTCTGGAGTATCACCAGAAATTACAACTGAATTAATTACATCACCTTGACCAATTGCATTAACTACATCTTGACCTGACAATACTTTACCAAATACTGTATGTTTTCCATCTAACCAATCAGTTTTGATATGTGT
>JBEICW010000496.1:0-2776 GCA_040383785.1 Ignavibacteria bacterium
CCTCCCCACATCAAATATTTGGAGAGGAGCAATAAAGCAAAAAATAGCCAAAAATCGTGAAATATAGTTAAGTTTTTTGGTAAAAACGCAGATTTGAGTACAAACAGTGCAAAATTTCCTCAACCACGTAGTGGTGAAATTATTGTAGCAGAAAATTGCTTTTTCCTTCCTCTCCAATCGAACACGAAGTGTTCGGAAGTTCTTTGAAAATTGAAATTGTATCTCGGATATAATACCCTGCGAGACAAGGCAGTGCCTTGTCTTTACGAAGAAATGTTGATGCCATCGACCCTTACAAAACAAGAAATAGTTGGGCGAGCCGCCCAACCTACCCAAATAAATAAAAAACAGGCAAAAATCGTGAAATATCGTGAAGTTTTTTGCAAAAAAACGCTGAAATGAGTGCAAATAGTGCAAAAATACTATTTTCACTTTATATTAATAATCCATTCTATATGTTTTTCAATGTATAAATACAAGAAGTTTAATTGATAATCGTTACTTAACTTAATCAAAAATAAATTATAATTTTAATGGATAGAAATACTAATACAACTCCTTTCCCTAAAATCAATGATATAGAGTTAGAGCAAAAACTAAGACCTGATGCTTTTAGTGAGTTTACTGGACAGCGTAAAATAGTTGAGAATCTAAAGATTTTTATTGCTGCAGCTTTAAAAAGAAATGAACCTTTAGATCATGTTTTGCTAACTGGACCGCCTGGTTTGGGCAAAACTACTTTGTCAAATATTATTGCAAAAGAGTTAAACTCAAGTATCAAAATTACTTCTGGACCAGTCCTGGAAAAACCTGGGGATTTGGCTGGATTACTTACAAGTTTAAATGAAGGTGATGTACTATTTATTGACGAAATCCATAGATTATCGGCTGTTGTAGAAGAGTATTTATACTCTGCGATGGAAGACTTCAAAATTGACATTATGCTTGATTCAGGACCTTCTGCAAAATCAATTCAGCTTAATTTATCTAAATTCACTTTAGTTGGAGCAACTACGCGTGCCGGACTACTTACTGCACCATTGCGCTCACGTTTTGGAGTGATTAGTAGATTAGACTATTATAATACGGAAGATTTGGTAAAGGTAATTACTCGTTCTGCAAAAATTTTGGGTGTTGGATTGGACGAAGAGGGTTCGTTTGAATTAGCAAGTCGCTCACGTGGAACTCCGCGTATTGCCAATAGATTACTTCGTCGCACAAGGGATTTTGCGGAAATTAAGGGTGATGGTACTATTACAAAATACATTGCTGAATACGCACTCGAAGCACTTGAGGTTGATAAGTTTGGATTAGATGAAATGGACAAGCGACTTTTGATTACATTGATTGATAATTACAAAGGCGGTCCTGTGGGGCTAAATACTCTTGCAGTTGCTTGTGGGGAAGAAGCGGGTACAATCGAAGAGGTTTATGAGCCATTTTTGATTCAAAATGGATTTTTGCAAATTACTCCTCGTGGGAGAGTTGCAACTGAAATTGCATATAAGTATTTTGGTAGAAACAAGTATAAACTAAATGAAGAGTTCTTAGATAAAAGTAGTTTATTTGACGAATTATAAATTAAAAACAAAAATTTGAGGATAAAAATGAAATTGAATTTATTAAAATTAACAGTAATTGCAGTGTTGTCATTTTGCAGTTTTCAAACTTCAAAAGCACAGTTATTCGAAGGATTAAAGTCAGTTAAAGAATTAGCAAAAGACCCATTCAAAGCTAAATTTAGCGAAACAGAAGCAGCAAATGCAATTAAAGAAGCATTAACTAATGGAGTTTCTAAAGGATCAGACTTTTTATCTAAAAAAGATGGCTTTTTGAAAAATCCTGAGGTAATGATTCCATTTCCTAAAGATGCAAAAGTAGTAGAAACAACTCTTAGAAAAGTTGGACTTGGCAAACAGGTAGATGATGTAGTTACTTCGCTAAATAGAGCAGCAGAAGATGCAGCTCTTAGTTCAAAGGATATATTTGTGGCTGCAGTGAAAGGTATGTCTGTAAAAGATGCTATTAATATTGTTAAAGGTAATGATGATGCCGCAACTACATTTTTGAAAACTCAAACGAATGAAAGTCTAAAACTTACTTTTAAACCTATAATTCAGAATTCAATTGAAAAAGTTGGTGCTACAAAACATTGGGCAACAGCTATGACTTCATATAATAAAGTACCATTTGTAAAAAAAGTAAATCCAGATTTGAATGAATATGTAACCTTGAAAGCAATTGATGCTTTATTTTTAATGATTTCTAAAGAAGAAGCAATTATTAGAAAAGACCCAATGGCAAGAACTTCTGACTTACTTAAAAAAGTATTTGGAAAATAATTATTTTGAATATTGATTTAATACTTTAAAGTTATATTTTTTCTAATTTTTATGTAAAAATTAAGTAATTTTGAATTAGTCCGATTATATGTATTCATCTTTTATTTTTTGATTTGAGGAAGTTTGATTTATGTCGCAAATTTTATCCATATTTTTCAATATTGACAGAACTTATTTGTCAATTTCAGAGCCAACTACAAAGGGTTTGTCATTATCGTATATCAATTCTACTCTAAACTACATTGATTTAGAAAATTTAGATGATGATGGTTCAGTGAAAGGGATTGAAGAATTAGATATGATTTTAAGTAATTTAGACTTTACAATCGATAAAGTTGACATTACAATTCCAGCTGAAAGTGTATTGGTTACACAATTCCCTGGTAGGCACGGTATGTCCGAATTAGAGTTAAGCGAATTAATTGCTTTAGAAA
>JBEICW010000497.1:0-2770 GCA_040383785.1 Ignavibacteria bacterium
CATTTGAAAATAATTTAATATTATTACCTGACCAATAATATTTAGTATTTATATTTTCAGAGAAATTATCTTCAACTGAATTAAAAATAAAATTAATTGCTTCTGATCTTGGAGAGAAACAACCCAATGATTCGTCTATGAAAGTAGCAGTATAATTTCCAGATTCAGTTGGTGTATAAGTATTATTTTCAGTAATTGCAATTTGTTTTGTATCTTTATGCCAGATATGTTTACCTTCTATATTTGAAACTAAATTATTATCCACTTGTGATAAAACTGGGGCATCTAATTTTGGGAAATATTTTATTTCAATCTCTTTAGAATTTTTACATCCAGACAAATCAGTTAATGTCAGTTTAATTTTGGTATCACTTTGTAAGTATGAAACTACTATGCTAGTCTCTGTTTCGCTTAAAGTTTCTATAGAGATAATAGAGTTATTGCTACTTAAAATTTCTAAATCTACAACAATACCTTTAACATGTTCAAAAGTGTATGTTACTGAACCACTTTCATCTACACCACCACAAATATTAAATGAATTCAACTCATCAACCTCAGGTCCAGTAATAAATACATCATATAATGCAGTATCTATTTCATTTGTGTTAGTATTTGTTCTATATAATGTAATTAATGAATTTCCAATTTTATTCCAAGATACAATTATTTCAGACTTATTTGCATTTTTGAATTGAATATCAGAATAATTGCCAGAAATCAACCACTCATAAGTATAAAATGGCTTGTCTGATGTTACATAGTTTGAAGTTGTATTTACACAATTAGAAATTTGTCCCAAAATACTTAATTGCTCGTCTAATTCGATACCTTCTTTGGCAGTAGTGAAGCTCCAAGTTACCGACCAATCACTTAGTCCATTATCACCATTGGCACCAACTCTCCAATAATATTTTGTATTAAATGCTAATACACCTGTATAATAATAAAAGTCTGTATAATCTTTAGTAGATTCAACTATATTTGTAAAATCTTCATCAGTTGCAATTTCAATATCATACGAGTTGTGATATAAATTAAAATTCCAAGATAGGATATTCTCTTGTGGTGCTTCAATTTCACCATCTAATGGTGAAACTAATTGAGGGGTTGGAGTTTCGTTATAGTCATTTGTAGTAAAACTCCATACTTCCGACCAATTACTACGAGTATTGCCTTGGATTGCTCTTACTCTCCAATAATAAGTAGAAGTAGTTAGCAAATCATAACTCAAGAAATATTGATTAATGGCACTATAAACTATTGGAGCAGCAAAAGTATCATCATTCAATGAAACCTGCAATTCATAACGCGTTGCTCCGCTCACTTTAGTCCATTCAAAATCTGTATAAAAATCTACTCCATAACTTCCATCATTAGGCGTTATATTTTGCGGCGCATCAATTGCAAAAAGTAAATTGATATTAAACAGCAACAAAAAAACTAAAACAATCTTTGCAGAAAATTTTGATGAAAAAATTGCTGAGTTTTGGGTTGAATATTTATTAATATTAAAATTTGTTTTCATATCGCATTTTTATTTATTTTTAAAAATAATTATCTTAATTCTATAAATTCATTTGTGTCAATTTTGTTACAAAAACTAATGTAATAATACTACAAAATCTATTATATTAAAAGAATTTGATACAAAACTAACAAAAATCAATTTGATTATAAAGAAAATATTAAATTATTTTTTTATTTTTTAAAATATTTTTGGTATATTGTGTGTAAATTATTGCACACTTTTTTAAATGTGTTCATAAATCTACCATATTTTTATAAATTTTGAGAAAATATTGATAAAAATGTCAATTATTTTAAAATTTTTTGTAACTTTTTGGAATTTCTTGATAAATATTTTAGATTTAAGTCCGATTCACTGAAGTTTGCCATTTTTAATTAAAACAATTGGATAGTATTTGATAATATCTCTACTATTTGGTACTATAATTGGAATTATATTAGCATTACCACCTGGTCCTGTTGGAATTACTGCCATTAAATATGGCTTATTCAGAGGCAGTCGCTCAGGTATGGAATTAGCATTGGGTAATGCCGTTATGGATTTTGTTTATAGTTTAATTATGATATTTGCTACTACTGCAGCAAGTCATGTTGTTAGTGAGTTTTCTAATGATTACCCTTATATATCTACTTTAATTCAAATTTTTGTCGTATTTGTATTTTTTGCAGTTGGTATAATTAACTTACGCAATAAATATGACTCATTTGACTACAATAACCCCGATAAAGCTTATAACTCAAGATTTTTCAGTTTAATCAAACAACGTGGACCAATTTTATTGGGTGCTGCAATTGCCCTTACAAATTTAGCAAATCCTACATTTGTTCCTACATTAGCTTGGATTTCTATAAATGTTCATACATTTGGATTATTTGAAAATAATATCTTGAATAACTTATTTTATGCAATTGGTTTTGGTTTGGGTAATTTTATTTGGATTACATTACTTGTAAGAATTATAGTAAGATATAAACATAGATTATCCGAAAATATGCTCGTAAGAATTAGACAATTTGCAGGATTTACATTTTTATCTTTTGGCACTTTGTTAGGTTATAGAGTATTATCAATTACCAAATGGGGCGAATTAATTAGATTGCTGTTTGCTGTATAACTTTTTTCATTCTTTGAATATTATTCTAGATATTCTGGGTCGATTATTTCGACCCATTTTTTTTGGTATTTATTGATAAGTATTTATAATTTATTTTAGAGATCGGAATATAGTCGTGTAGGGAA
>JBEICW010000498.1:0-2765 GCA_040383785.1 Ignavibacteria bacterium
AATTATGCTCATAGAATTATTAGACTTAAAGATGGATTAATCGAAAGTGATAAAATCAACCCTAATCCTGTTAAGTTTGATAATTAATATCTCATTCATTTACAATTTATAATTTATAAAATCATTTCTAACTATCATAAATAAAACATATAATGCTAAAATTTTCAGAATTTATAGAATCAATCAAAATAGCTTATAGTGCAATTACTGCAAATAAAATTCGCTCACTTTTGGCGTCTTTGGGAGTAGTAGTCGGAATAAGTGTTGTAATTATGATGGGTTGGGCATTAAATGGCTTAGATGAGGCATTAAATCAAACATTTAGTGTGATTGGAAATGATATGATTTATATTGATAAATGGGATTGGACTGGCGGACAAAAGTGGAACACTCTAAAAGACAGAAAAAACATTTCTATGGATAATGTAAAAGACTTAACTAATAAAATCAAAAAAGCTGAATATGTAATCCCAAATATTAATAAATGGGGAGTTAATATAGACTATGCTGGTAATACTTATAAAAATTTATCTTTAGTTGGTGTTACAAGTGATAATGCTTATACTCCAGCAGGCGATTTATTAGAAGGTCGTTATTTTTCATTATTTGAAGATAATAGTGCCCAAAATGTAGTAGTAATTGGTCATAAGGTTTATGAAACGATAATTGGTAATAAAAGAACTGTTATCGGTGAAAAAGTGAAAATTGATGGTCAAAAGTATGAAATAATTGGAGTGGTCAAAAAACGTGGTACATTTATTTTTGATATGATTGACAATCAAATTTTTATACCATTTAATACATTCCAAAGCACTTATGGCAAAAGGACTTCCGGCATTTCAATCGGAGTAAAAGCTGGTGATGTGGCTCATTTAGATGAAGTGAGAGATGAAGCAGTTGGTATTATGCGAGCATCGAGAAACCTAAAGCCAAACGAAGAAGATGACTTCTCAATTAATGAAACTAAAGCTTTTCAAGAATCAGTAGAGAAAATCAGAATTACGGTTTGGGGGGCAGGTATTGCTATGACAATGCTTTCATTTTTGGTTGGTATGATAGGGATTAGTAATATTATGTTTGTGTCCGTTACAGAAAGAACTAAAGAGATTGGAATTAGAAAAGCAATTGGTGCAAAAAAGAAGACTGTATTAGTGCAATTTTTATTTGAAGCAGCGTTTTTATGTTTTGTTGGGGCATTAATTTCACTTGATTTATGTAGCATACTGGTATTTGGAATTACTTTGGTCATACCAAATTTTTTCCCATATTTTACATTTTTATCTCCATATTTGCCAATTGATATTTTATTACAAGCTACATTTATTTCAGTAATAGTGGGTATGATTGCAGGAATTGCTCCTGCAATTAAAGCCGCAAATCTTACTCCAATTGATGCTTTGAGATTTGAATAAATTCGATTTAAATAAATTGTTTGATAGATTTGATATAATTATAAAGAAAAATAAGAAAATAACTAATGAATTTTTTAGAAAGCATATTTCAAGCATTTGAATCTGTAAGAGCTAATAAACTTAGAGCTGGGCTTACACTTTTGAGTATATCAATAGGTGTATTTGCCATTATTTTTGCTGGTGGTATCGTCAATTCTATTGATAATACTGTTACTGGTGAAATGTCGGCTATGGGCGAAAATAGTTTTATGATTAGAAGAAGACCGAGCATTCAGATGGGTGGACCAACTTGGTTTAAATATGCAAAACGTAAAGTAATTAGTTCAAAACAACTAAAAGACCTCAAAAAAGTTGTAACTTCTACGCCTTATATTAGTGGTGAAATTAGCGACCAAGGATATGTTCTAAAAAGTAAATATATGGAATCTGACCCCAATGTAACTGTTACTGGTGGCGATGAAATGTATTTTAATTTGAATAACTTAGATATTAAAGACGGCAGAGCAATAACGGAATTAGATGTAAATAGCACAAGAAATTATGCTGTGATTGGAAATGATATTATTGTAAAGATTTTCCCAGGTGTAAATCCAATTGGCAAAAAAATCACTCTACAAGGGCAACAATACGAAGTTATTGGCACTCTAAAAGAACGCGGTGCAATTATGGGAAATAGCCAAGACAATTTGATGGTAATTCCACTAACTTCATATATGAAATACCACTCTTCACAATGGGAATCGATTGATATAAAAGTTAAAGCAATAGATAGACTTTCACTTCCTAATACTATTGACGAAGTAGTAGGTGCATTGCGAACAATACGTAATCAAAAGCCATGGCAAGAAAATAGTTTTGAATTAGAAACTAACGAATCAATTGCCGAACAGTTTTCTGTATTTACTAATTTCCTTAGTTATTTTGGGATTTTTGCTGGTGGTTTTGCACTTTTAGCTGCTGGGATTGGAATTATGAATATAATGTTGGTTACAGTCAAAGAGCGTACAAGAGAAATCGGAATTAGAAAAGCAGTTGGTGCAAAAAAATCTTGGATATTAATTCAATTTATAATCGAAACAATTACACTATGTCAAATTGGTGGATTTATTGGAATTTCGCTTGGAGTTGTTGCTTCCTTACTTGCCTCTTCCCTATTAGGTTTGGCTGTAGAATTACCTATTAATTGGATATTAATCTCAATTGCAATTTGTACAGTTTTGGGAGTAGTTTTTGGCTCATTCCCAGCATGGAAAGCCGCCAACTTAGACCCAATAGTCTGCCTTTGCTCCGGACGCTGCTGCAGGCGCAAGAGGAGTGGGCGCGTGCCGGCCTGGCCACTGATTTGGTGGTGAT
>JBEICW010000499.1:0-2754 GCA_040383785.1 Ignavibacteria bacterium
ACAAAATAAATTAGTTAATACATTAAAGATTATTGGTATATATTTAGCTTTTACATACTTATTTACATTGATTTTTTCAAATGGTTCACTTATAATTAAGAATTTAGATTTATCTTTTGTAATTACAAGCTATTATGATGATATTCTAAAATCAACTATTTTGCAGTTTTTATTTCTACTTTTACCAACTTATTATTACATTTTAAGAAATGAAAATAATAAAGATTTGGTAAATACCACAAAAAATAAATTTAACGCAACCCTAAATTTAAATTTTGATATTAAATTGATTTTAATATCAATTATTTTATTTTTTGTTATTCAATTTTCTAATTCATATTATTTAGAAATACTAAAATATTTACTTATCCCAATAGGTTTGGAGGAGATAATAAATGATTATTTATTTAAATCTCAAGAGCAACTTAAAGTTTTAGCTCATTTGAATATCTATTTTGCAATTTTGACATTTGCAATTTTGCCGGCAGTTATAGAGGAAACATTATTTAGAGGTTATTTATTATCAAACGATAGCAGGGAGAATACTTCAGAAACAAACAATTTATTTGTATCAAGTATATTATTTGCACTTTTACATTTTAATCCAATATTTTTACCCCAATATTTGATATTAGGATTAATATTAGGTAATAATTATATGAAGACTAAAAACCTTTTCCAATGTATATTATTACATCTATTGAATAACTTATTTATTATAATTGATTTGAAATATTTTTCAGTTAATTAAAAAATAAAAGTTTATTCAAAATATTCAAATCAAACTATTCAACAACAAAGTTTTTGTTATGCTTTTTCTTCAGAGTTTCTAATGTCGTTTCTGCGTCTTGAAGAGTTTTATACCCCCAGATTTTGATTTTGTAAATTGGAGAGTTATTAAGCAAATATCTTTCAAAATATGAACTATAACCATTATCTACCCAAAACTGAACAAGATTTAAAGCGTCGGTTTCATTATTTGTAGTTTCAGTGATTATTTCATAAGGTAAACTTTCTGGGTCTAACCATCTCATTTCCACCCTACGATTAAATGCTTCTTGCCATTTATATTTTGAAATATAATAAATTGGCTTGTTACTTCCTTCAGTTTTAATTTTAATTTGTTTAGAATTTACACCCTTAGAAATTAAAAAGTTCTTAATAGTATTGACCCTCTTGTCGCCTAATTCAAAGCAAATATCCACATTACCTTCAATTCCAGAATGACCAACTAACTCTATAGAATTATTTGGATTTCTTAAAAGAGTTATTGCTAAAAGTTCCAAGTTTGGAATATAATCTGTATTTATTTCTGTATTTTTATAATCAAATAAAGCAATTGTTTTAAATCTATTTAAAGAAGGTGAGTTCTTGTAACCAGCAAATAAGACATCAGAAATAATTCCTGAATTAGTTGTGTAGGCAAGTTCAGTTTTTAGTAAATCACAATTAGGATTTATCAAATCTTTTTTATTAATAATTGTTTCATAATAATTTTCATTTGCACTTATTATCTCTTCCAAAACGCTATTAACATTCTCCAAATCATCTTCATTTAGATAATAATTAGGATAACCCAATTCATAAGATAATAATTTAGTATTATAAATTTCTGAGATATTTGCTAAATGTATATTATAAATTGGAAGATTTAATTTTTTTGATTTCGTGATTATATCATTATTGCCGATTAAAAATGATGAATTATCGGCAGTAAAAACAAAATTTATAATAAAATTATCTTCATTTTCTTTACGATAATCATTATTATTACTTTCTTTTCCTATTGCAGTAATTAGTTCATAAACACCAGAATTTAAGGAATTCGTATTTGACTGCTTAGAATCACCAATTTGTTCCAACTCCGATAAAAATCTTTCTTTAGTTTTTTTGCTAATGTGTTTAGTTAAATTTAGATTATAAGAATATAAACTATAACTATAATTTGACAGTGGAGTTATATTATTACTTTTATTTAAAAATTCTATAATTTCAGCTTTTATTTGAACAAAATAATTATTAGCCAAAGAATTTTCAAATACAAAGTGAATATTAAGTTTCTTGTCGTTTTCTATATTTTATTCGTTCGTGATATTAGATAATACATATCTTTTGGTATTAAATTCTTCTATATCTTGAATAGGTTTTGTTTCTATTCCATTTTCACAATTAGACGAAATGTTGATATTCTTCTCAAATTCACTCATTTTAATGTTTTTGACATAATTTCCATAATTATCTAGTAAAATAAATTTGATAATTTTAGAATCTTTCAGTGGCGAATCATTAATTCCCATAATTTTTAATCTACTTAAAGCAGTTTTTTCATTATTTTCAATAATCCCATTCCAATAATTAGAATATACAAATGACTCTGCTGATTTTATTGGTGGTTGGATTTCTGTACCCGTAACTGCTTCATTATTTTTGGTAACATTAACTCTACAAACAAAGTTTAATGTATCAATTTCATTTACACATTTGATTTTATAATTAGTTGAAACTTTTGGATACACCAAAACACTATCAATTGCATTGTATTTAATAAATCCATTATCAAAATATACTGCTCCTGCATTCTGTATTGACCAACTAATATATACACTATCACCTTCATTAATAAATTTAGTTCCCTCAAATTTATTAATTGATAATATTTTAACTGCGGAACAACTAACAGCAAATATTGATAACATAATCAACATAGTTAGTTTATTATAAACATTATTTAAAGAATTGAATTTCATAATTAAC
>JBEICW010000500.1:0-2747 GCA_040383785.1 Ignavibacteria bacterium
AAAAAACAAAAATATAAAAACTAAAAATATAAAAATTAAAAATAATGAGTTTAATTTCCTTTTACATATTTAGGTTTCATATCGGACCATTTTTATTTGGGTCTTCTACCGTAATCTTTATCTTTTTGATGCAATTTATCATAAGATATTTAGATGAACTATTGGGTAAGGGCTTGAGTGAATGGGTTATATTGCAATTAATAGCTTATAATATCGCTTGGATGACTGTATTAGCTGTGCCTCTGGGAGTGTTGTTTTCTACTTTAATGTCATTTGGTAATTTATCTTCATCTTACGAAATTGCTGTAATGAAATCAGGTGGTGCAGGATTATTTAGGTTAATGAGACCATCATTAATTATGGGAATTGTGCTGACTTTTAGTTTGTTTTGGTTTAATGATAGAATTTTGCCCGATACCAACCACAAGGCAAAAGTCCTAATGTCAGATATTCAGCGAACAAGACCAACTTTTTCACTTGCTTCTGGTAAGTTTTCTACTGACTTATATGGATATACAATTTTTGCTCGAAAATTAGATTCAGTATCTGGATTAATGCAAGATGTAACGATTTATGATTATTCTCAAAATAGACAAATGAATATCGTAAACGCAGATAGTGGAACAATTTTATTTACTCCTGATTATAATAAAATGGTATTGCATCTTTATAAGGGTGAAATCCATCAATCTCAAAATCAAACGGTAAAAAATTATAGAAAAGTAAATTTTAATGAATATGTAGTACCAATCGAAGCGAGTGGTTTTGGCTTTTCTAAAAGTGAAGAAGGTGTTATGTCGCGTGGGCAGAGGGAAATGAATATTCAAGATATGAGTAAAATCCGCGATGAGTCTGTGAATAGAGCTAAAGTATATCAAGTGCAAATGAATACAGATTTCAATAAACATATAGGTTATTTGCTAAAAGGAGAAAATGAAAAAAGCAGTGAACAAAATAATGAACTAAATGTAGATGAACAAAAGTTAAAAACGTCAAAAAATATAAATACAATAACTAACTCAAATATTAAAACAGAAGAAAATTACGAATTAGAAATAAATAGTTTAAATAGAAATAATCTATTAAATTCCAATAGAAATATTACATTAGGCAATAATTCAATAAGTAATTCTCAATCAAATTCTCTAAGTCAATTTACAAATATAAATCAAAAAAAGACCAAAGCTCAAATTATTTCAAACCTTAATAATAGATTGTCGTTGTTAAAAAGTAGTTTAGAAAATAATGAAAGTCAAATGTTAAATAATACCTTATATGCAAATGAATATGAAGTAGAAATACAAAAAAAATATGCTATTCCATTTGCCTGTTTAGTATTTGTGTTTGTTGGTGTGCCACTTGGAATTAGAACAAAAGGTGGTAATATTGGCATTAGTGCAGTATTTACACTTGGGTTTTATGTGGTGTATTGGGCGTGTTTAATTGGTGGCGAAACTATGGCTGACAAAGGACAAATTAGCCCTATATTAGGTATGTGGTTAGGTAATATTATTTTATCAACTTTTGGTATTATTATGGCAATAAAAGTTAATAATGAAGCATTTACGCTAAAGAATTTATTTAGTAAAAAATAAAGGTTATTTATCGATTTTGTTTTAAATCTTACTTTTTATTTAAATCCATCTTTTATTAAAATAATGATTCAAATTATTGTTAAAAGTAGTTTTTAGCGGTACGGAAACTACTTTTAATTCAATAAATGGAAAGTTATTAATATAATAATATTTAGAAATAATAGCAAATGCAATTGAAGAAAATATCCAAGTACTTTCACTTACAAATTGATTTGCAGTAATCCAATTAATAACTGTAATTACTAATACAATATATATTAAAACTGAATAAATTGATTTATCATCTTCACTTATCAATTTATTTTGATTATACTTTTTAGTAATTAAAAAACTTATTTTCCATAAAAAAACAAAAAATAAAGTAAAAGCAATTACACCTTGAATACCAGTTTCTGCCAAAGCACCGGCAACAAAGAAATCAGAAAATTTAACAGGATGAATACCATTTAATTTAATTAAACCCAAACCTATACCACTTATTGGATGTTCAGTCCAAATATCGATCATCCAACGAAAGTTATCAGATCGTGTTTCAAAAGATTCACCAACTATTAATTTGTTGCTATCTCCACCTAAATAATATAAAATACCTTCTAATCTTTCTGCAAAAAGCCCAAGAACGCTTATATCGGTATAAATACTAATAATCGAATCAATAATTATAAAGAATATAATAAAAACAAATAAGTTTTTTAATAACGTTTTAATTTTTAATTTTTTATCAATAAAAATTAACATCATTAACATTAAAAAAAATGTTAATAAACCAGTATTAGAAAAAGCTAAAAATAAATTTGCTAATGCTAAATAAACTGCAAGTAAAAAAACATATTTATTTTTTATAAATAAACTTGTTTTATTAAAATATGGAACTAACAAAAATGATAAAATTAAGCAACTATATGTAGCCAAAGCAGACGGTTCAGAAAAAATCGAAGTTGCACGATAAAAATTTTCAAATCTTAAACTTAACTGAGAAACACCATCTGCTACACCATATTGGTCTTCCAAAGTAAAAATTATGTTATTATATTCAATAAATGCAAATGGTAAATCAAAAACTCTGGCAAATAACTGATAAATTCCAAATATATGAATTGGAATTGATGTATATAAAAATGTCTTAATTATTGTTTTTATTTCATAAGTAGT
>JBEICW010000501.1:0-2746 GCA_040383785.1 Ignavibacteria bacterium
GATTTATTTCTGGTAAACTATTATAAAGTTCAATATCATCTATATTAATTAATAAATAGTTATCTAATTTATTTAATGATAACAATTCATCAATATTGATTTCATTATTTTTATTTTCTAAAAAATCAAAATATTCAAATAATTATAAATTTTTACTATTTCTAATATAGCTTTATCAATTTTATTAATATTATTTTGAATTGTTGAATATGAGTTACCCTCTATAAAATTTTCAAAATTTACTTTTTTATAATTTTCATTACCAAAGATTTTAATTTCTTCTTGCTCTAATATTTCTTTTTGATAAAGTTTTTTCAGATTTAAAAGTTTATCAATTATATTCTCTTTTGGATTGGAATAAATTATTGATTTATTATTAAAAAAATGATTGATGTTGTAAAAATTTAGAATTGTTTCATCAATTTTCAGATAAGAAAAGTTTGCTAATTTTTCAAAATCATTTTCTAAATGAGTGAGTTGTATATCATTTTCTAAAATTTGTATAAAATTAATAATATCAGTAACTACTTTTGAATTACTTAATTTAAATCTATCAGATATATTAAATTGAAGATTATTTTTTATTCCAGATTCTCTAAAAATATCAGCATATTTTTGTGGATTTCTACTGCAAATAACAATATCATTTGGCTCAATACCTAAATTATTATTTGTATCTAATAAATACTGGCATAATTGCGAAATATATTCTACTTCAAGATACTTATTTTTTACCTTGTATATTTGAGTATTTAGTGCAATTTCTTTTGATGTAATTTCATCTTTATTGTTATTAAATAAATAATTTTTCAAGAAAAGTGAAGGTTTAATATTTTTAGTTTTTTTATTATTTATTTGTTGCTTTATGTCATCCATAGTTTCAAATTGACGACTATAAAAATTAATTTCATTTTTAGTATTTTGAAAATCATTAGTAATTCTATCGATATTATCAAATAATTTTCCATTAAATTCAGTGAAATCAAAATGTAAACAGATTTTGAAACCAACATCTTTTAATTTATTGATCAGTTTAATCTCTGGTAATTCAAATTCAGTAAAACCATAAAACAATATTTGATTTTTAACTAAATCATATAGTTTTTTTTCTTTAATTGTGTGGAATTTTGTCTTTGTGTTAATTTTTAGAATGCTATTGAAATTTTTAAATATTTCTTTGTTATTTTCTAATTCTTGGCATAATAAATCCATAGTTGCATGATTATCAATTAAAAAATTTCCCAATTTTGTTTCATAATTACTTAATATCAAACAAAAATCTTTTAATTTATTTATATTATGAATTAAATATTGAGTATTCTTATTAATTATTACTTCTTTTTCATAATCATAATCATTAAATTTATTCTGTTTTTGGTTATAAAACCCGTAAGATTTTATTTCTTCAAAGACTTCTTTTGATGTAATTCCTTTATTTCTAAGAGCATTGATTCCCATTTTAATTTTATTCAAATTCTGTGGATTATTTATTAAAAATTCAGAATTATAATATGTGAGACTTTCATAATGGGAACTATTTGGGTCAGTAAAATCTAATAATGCTTGTTCTATCAATGCTAATTGGAAATTATCACTAATTTTAGAATATTTATCTATTGGTATCAAAGAGGTATAAAGGATATTAACAAACTTTTGAAAACTATTTACTCCAAAATTAGGTGATGGTTTATTCCATTTATCAAAATATGAATCTGTCAATTTTCTATCAATAAAATCTCTTTGTTTGTGAGTCGGAAGTATTAATAAGTGATTAAAACTTTTTGTTAAATCTGAATTATCAAAATTTAAACAAATTTCAATAAAAGTATCTAAATCATAAACATTTGAATTGTTTAATTTATTTTCACTATTGAGTGTTTTTTTTTTACTGTTAAAATAATTATTTAAATTTATATTTAAATTTGGAGTATGTAGTATTAAAGGCATATTTACATAAATTTATTTCTAAAATTGTAAAGATGTAAATATCCCCAAAATATTATATATTTTAGTAATATTTATTGTGTTGTAGTTGATTTTTAAAAAGTAAAAAATATTGTTAAAAATTTCTATTTAATAATTGAGAGATTATTAATTTTAAAGTATCTTTGTAAATGTTATTTTCAAATTTATTTATAAGATTGTCGCAATCTTGAAATAATAGATTAATTCTTTCCATAACATCTTGTATGATTCCATACTTTACTAATATTTCTCTCATAGAGTCTATTTCAGAAAAATCTAGACCATTATTTGCATAAAATTTATTAACCAATATTTTTTCTTCAGGTAAAATTGTTGAGCATAAATTATTTGATTTTATAAAATCATCAACTTGATGTTCTAAAATTATTTCTTTAGCTCTAATCATCATGTAGGTTTTTTTACCTTCAATAATATCATTACCTATACGTTTGCCTACAGTAGTTTCATCTCCAATTATATCAAGTAAATCGTCTTGTAATTGAAATGCAATTCCTAAAGCATAACCAAGTTTTTTAAGAATTAACATTGTTTCGTCAGAGCAACAAGTAACTGCACCACCTATCATCAAGGAACATTGTAATAAACTTGCAGTTTTTAAAAATGTCATTTCAAAGTAATTTTCTGATTTAACATTAATATTAGAATTAAACTCCATATCTAAAGCTTGACCTCTACAAACTTCTATTAAAGAGTTACTAAATAAATTAAGTACTTCTTTAATATTTTCTGATTGAATAATCTCTTTATTTGCCAAGCCTAC
>JBEICW010000502.1:0-2729 GCA_040383785.1 Ignavibacteria bacterium
ATTTAATTATTAGCAAAATTATAGGAAAAAAACTGTTATGTCGAAACATAACTACACAGTAGTAATAATTGAAGACGATCCATTAGTAAATACAACAGTCAAAGAAATATTAAGTGCTAAATACAGTAGGGTTTTTGCATACAAAGATGCTAATGAAGCTTTGGAAGAATTGCATACTTTATCGCCTGATTTGATTTTATTAGATATCTTTTTAGGTCATGCAAATGGTTTGGATATATTAGATTCATTACGCAAACAGGGTTATGTGATGCCTGTAGTAATGATGACTGCTTTTTCGGATATCAAAATGGCTGTAAAAGCTATGAAATTAGGTGCCGAAGATTTTATTGTTAAACCATTAGATTTGGAACAGTTAGAAATAACTATCGAAAAAGCATTACAAAATTATGATTTAAGACGTCAAGTAGATTTCTTGTCAGAACAATTAAGACAAGAAAGACAAAACGAAATATTGGGTAGTTCTGATGGAATGAGAAGGGCTATGGATATGGCTAAAATCTTTTCATCGGCTGACGATACTACTTGTTTGATTTTGGGTGAGTCAGGTACAGGCAAAGAGCTTATGGCGAGATATATTCACGAAAATTCAGCGAGAGCTAAAGGTCCATTTATTACAATTAACTGCGGTGCTATTCCTAGAGAATTAGCTGAAAATGAGTTATTTGGGTATGAAAGAGGTGCTTTTACAGGCGCTACTGAAAAAATTAAGCAGGGTAAGTTTGAACAAGCTCATCATGGGACTATACTATTAGACGAGGTTGGTGAATTATCTTTAGAATTGCAAGTTAAGTTGCTTAGAGTATTACAAGAGAGAAATTTCTATAGACTTGGTGGTGCAAAAGAAATTAGTGTTGATGTTAGAATAATTGCTTCTACAAATAGAGATTTAGAAAAATTAGTAGAAGAAGGAAAATTTAGAGAAGATTTATTTTTTAGATTAAATGTTGCTACAATTACACTTCCGCCATTAAGAGAAAGAAATGGAGATGCACTTACATTGGCCACAAGTTTTGTGGATAAATACAATAAGAAATTTGGTCGTAAAATCAAGGGATTTACTCAAGAAGCAGTTGATATTATTCTGAGTTACCCTTGGAAAGGAAATATCAGAGAATTAAATAACGTTATGGAAAGAGTGGTTTTATTGGAAACTGGCGAAATAATTAATAAAGAATCTTTTGATTTTATGAAACCAGCCGAAAATGTAAGACCATCATCAAACGTCAAGAGCGAAAATGTAATTGAATTTAAAGATGGTGCTAAACATTTTCTAAAGATATCGCCTCAGGGTGCATCTATGGGGGAAGTTGTCAAAGATTTGATATTGCAAACATTTAAAATAACAAATGGTAATCAAATTCAGGCATCTAAAGTATTGGGAATATCAAGAGCTAAATTAAGATATAGATTAGAGCAATTAGGAATTTCAAATTCTAAAGCTAATTAAGCAATAATTTACTTTTGAGATTATTTAGTAAATTGAATTTTAGTATCAAAATAAAAACTTTAAAATTAAAAATGAACGAAATAAATAACATAACGTATATTGAAGGTTTATTAGCAGATTATTTTTCAGATAATTTAAGTTTGAGAGGTAAGGCGTTTGATTCGATTAGACAACTTAATGATAATGAAAATATTAATAAGTTGTTAACAGAATTAGAAAAATATTTCACAACTCATAATTTAAGTAATCGCAATTTATCTTTTGATATTTATATTTATTTTAAAGGTAATTCAATACCATTTTTAGAAAAATTGTTGAGTCATATAGATAAAGATATTAGAAAGGTTTCAACCGAATTATTAATTGCTTTAAATTCTAAAAAATCAGTAGATAAAATTTTGCCTTTAATAACTGACGAAGATGAAAATGTAAGATATTCTGCAATAGAAGCTATTGGTAAATTAGGTAGTTACATTCAAATTCCATATTTGTTTGAATATTACCAAGAATTACCAGAATATAGACATGTTTTATTATCGGCTATAGGTGATATTGGTGTCGAAAATTCAGAAGAATTTGTTTTTAGTGTATTAAATTCTACAGATGATTTATTCTTGAAAATGAGTGCAATAGATGCAATTGGAAAAGTAGGACAAAGTGAAAAAGCTTTATATTTCCTTGTAGAAGATATTCAAACTTCAGATGAAGAATTAATGCCATTGTACTTGAAAGCTATTTATAATATTGCATTAAGAATGGGATTGAATTTTGAAATACCAGACCCTGTAAGGCATATAGTTTATAATAGTTTAAATCAAAATGATGAAGATTATCTACTAAATGCACTCAAACTTATTAATAATGATATTAGACAAGAAGATTTAGAATATTTTAATAGTAAGTTCTTAATTTCTAATCCAAAAATTAGAACACAATTGATTCAGAATTTATGTAATATTGAAAGTCAATATATTTACTCACTTTTTTTAGATAAATTATCTTCGAATATCATTGAATTATATTCTTTTGAAGATTTTACACTTGATTTAATCAATAATTTTAAAAATTATGAAGTAAATAATAACTTTGAGATTTTGACAAGAAATTTAAAATATTTGATTGAATTTATATTAGATAACGAAAAGCTTAATTTCATTCTTCTATTAGAAAGTTTAAGCGATTCTTTTGAATTTCAAACTAAAGATATTTTAGCTGAAATAAAAAAATTAAGAAAAAAAGATTAAAATCTTCTCATTAAAAT
>JBEICW010000503.1:0-2727 GCA_040383785.1 Ignavibacteria bacterium
ATAGAAAAAGGAGATAGTGTTTGGATTCAATATTCTTTTGATTTACAATCTTTAAATTCATTTGGTGCTAATTTTAATTTAACTTGGCAGTATAATGATATTTCAATAGATATTAATAGAACTATTGATATTGAGTATATAGCTAATAAAAACGCAAACAATACTGTTTTTAATGATATGACAGAGGCTGAATTAGCATCTACAAAAATAAGTGCATATAAAGCATCTACAATAGCAAATGAATTATTTGTTGGAATTGATTATAATGAACTTGAAGAGCCAAAATACAATGACTTATATTTAACAAGAGGTGATATTTTAAGAAATAAATCAAATAGAGATAAGTTTAAATTAACGGCTTCAAAGTTCTTTGATAATTTGGAAAAAATGACTGGTCTTGGATTAGGAATTTTTTATGATAATTCATTAAATACTACATATAGACTTGCAACTATTGAAGATTTTTATACCGATAATATATTTAAGACCTATTCACTTGAATATGATGATATAACTTTAACAATAGCAGAAAATATGTTATATAGAGCTATTGAGATAGGTTATGTAGACTTTAAAGATACAAATGAAGAATTACACGGCAGAAATGTATATCAAATAGAAGGTGTACAAAAAGGAAAAGCCACATATCAAAAAGTTTGTGAGTGGATAGCTTCAAAATTTATAATAAAAAGAGCATTAACACTTGGAAGCGACTCCGAAAATAATGAATATGATAATAGCTTGTTTATTTTATCTTTGGATAGTAATAAAGCAACTATTTCTGATAATAGAAATACGGCTACAATAGGCAAAGACCTTGTTTATGAGCAAAATGAGTCTAATGAAATTGGATTGAATCGTAAATATTCAAGTCTTTATAATTTAAAAAGACACGAGTATAAGTGGGGATTTGGTATTTATAAGGGTAAAACTAACTTAGATACAGAAAAAAACGCAAATAATATAAAAGAAATAAGCTATAATGATGGAATAGGTTACATAAATTTGCCTAACTTTATCAAAGCTTCAAATGATATAACAGTAAACGATATAGACGTACAAGATGACTATGTGCCACACTATATTGAATTTTCTGTTCCTATGAATATAACAGAGTTTTCTAATTTAAGAAAAAATTGGTATGATACAATACAAGTAAACGTCGATGCTGATACTTATTTTGGCAATATAGTCAGTGCGGACTGGAGCGAAGGCGTTTGTAAATATAAATTAATTGGTAAAATATTATGAGTGTAATAATAAACGGAAATACATATACAAGTGGAGTATCAAATGTAGAAGATACTTTTAATGAATTGGGAACTGCCTGTTCTGAATTAGCTATTCAAAGTGAAGAAAATTATTATAAATTAGTAGATGTATTTAGTGTAGATGCTGGCTATATAAATTTTGGAGGTCAATATGTAGCTACAATTGATTTTGACGTATTAAATTTAGACTCAACACAAAAAATAAAAGTAATTAATACTACAAGGATTGACCATAATGGCGACCCAGTTGGAATTGAGCCTTATATTGCTTTGTCAAAAGATAAAATTTATTGGGTAGATGACTCTGAATATAGATTTAATACAATAAATACAACTGGAAACGCTTATATTTATGATTCAATTTTATCTGAAGAAGCTCCATTGTTATTACAGGCTACAATACAGGTTTATAAATTAACAAATAAAGAATTATCATATTTAGATTGTGATGGTTTAAATCAAAAATTAACTGTAGAAAGACAAAAATTAGCGAGGTCTTTAACATATAAAGACGCACCAAATGGGAATATAGTAGTTGTAGACCCACAATATAGCGAGGTAGATTCTGAAATATTAGTTCCACCACCTGTTTTTGTTTGTGATGGCTTTATTGAATCCTATGATACATTAGATAAAGTTTATGAAGTTTATAATAATGGCTTTGCTTTTTATTATGAAGAGGGCGAAACTCCAAAATTTGATATTAAAATAGAAGGCGTAGATGGATATTGTGATTTTGAATTACAATTATTAGATGGAACTTTTATAGGTATTTATTCAAGTACAAATTCACCACAAACAGGTTTTGAATTATTTGATATGTATATTCCTTCAAGTATTTTTAATCAATATTTAAAAATAGTTGTAAAAACAAGTGGAGCAGGTTGTTCTATATCATACCCTACGGCAACTAAAATGACTTTAATACAAAAGTCAAAAGGAGAATATGAGTATGAATGTTGCGAGTGTAGTGCTTTTGAGCCTTATTGTGGAAATGATAGTGTTATAGTAAAATTTGTCAATAATTGTGGTGATAATATTATTTTAAAAATGAAAGGCAAATTGCAATTTGGAACGTACAAAATAACAGGAGATGAGTTTACTACATATTCTGGTGAACGTATTAGACCAACTACAAATATCGAAGCTCAATATAATTTAGTAATCTTTGAATATTCAGATGCTTTCTTTTTAGCAATACAAGATTTAATTGCAAACAATTTGACTATGAAAATAGGCGCGTACGAGTATTATTTTTTTACAAATGATATTACACCTACTTGGGACAATTTTAGCGAATATGGGTTTGCTACAATTGCCTTAGTTCGTAAAGATACTATTAAGAAAATTAGACGCAATTGTTGTAATTAAAAAAATATTTTTTTGTATTGTTTTTTAGATTAAATTTGCACTTTAAAATAACCGATAGCGAAGATTGGTTCTAAATAATTAATAA
>JBEICW010000504.1:0-2719 GCA_040383785.1 Ignavibacteria bacterium
CGTTCCGTAAGCCGCCGCCAAGCGGATGCAAGCTGCACAAGTCGGCACTCGCAGCCGACGAGATAGAGGGACGAGAGGGATTCAACGTGACAACACCACTTCGCACACTACTCGATGCCGAACTGGTGTAACAGCACCAGTAACACCTACTTCAGCTAACTCAACTACAAATACAGTTGTAGTGCCAATTGCTGAAATTCTAAATGGTGATGTATTCACAATTACATTATCAGGTACTGGCGTATGTTCAGCAATTACTACAGGTAATTACACAGTAACAGTAAATCCAACTCCAACAGCGGCGACTTTTGCAATTGGTGGTGCAACTCAACCAGTATGTTATAATTCAGGAACAGGAGTAACTATAACAGTTGATGCAGCAGAAACAAGAAGTAACTTTTCATATACCTATACTTATGAAACATTACAAGGTGCATCAATATGGACTTCACGTGGTACATTGCCAGATAATGATGATGTTGACATTGTTTCTAACGTAATAACATTAAGAAATATTGGTAGTTTATTAGGTGGTAATACTTTAGATGGTATTAGAATTACAGCAACTAAAACTAATTCAGCAACTGGTTGTATTCAAACATCAACTACTTCTACTATTACTGTTAGAGATATAATCTTAACTGGAACTGTTCCGACTGGTACCCTAGCTCCAGTTAGAAATTCAACTAACCCTTATAGTGTTGGTACTACTGGCGCTAACGGAACACCTACAGAATATGAGTGGGAATATATAACTGGTACTGGTGCATCAATTACAAGAGGCGGCTCACCTAACGGAGCAACAGCAAGTATTTTATATAGTGCTTCAGCAACTGCAGGTACACTAAGATATAGAGCGGTTAACGCATGTAATAATGGTGCATGGGTTGAAATGTCTATTACACCAGCATCAAGTCCGTCTACTTATAAGTCACCAACGAATGTTACTAAAACATCTATGACTGTTAATTGGACTAATGGTACATATGATGGTAAAATAATCTTAATGACACAAAATTCTTTAGGTGGTGCTCTTACTGAAACAATATCAGATGCAACAATTGCTACACCAGCACTTGATGCTGTGCCTAATACAAGTTTCTCAGGTGCTACTACTTATAATGTAACAGGTGAAGGTTTGACATCAGCAACTGCAGCAAGATTAATATTCAATGAAGTAAATAATTCTAAAACAAGTGTAGCTATAACAGGCTTAACTGCTAGCACAAGATATAACTTTAGAATTATAGATTTTAATGGTAGTGGTGCAAGTAGAGTATATAATACTTCTGCAACTGGCGTAACTGGTAATAGAACTACTCCAAGTATCAAAGAAGGCGACGGTATTGAAGATGAGTTTAGCCCACTAGGTACAGTGAATACTATTTCAGCAATTAGCCCTAACCCAGCTAAAGACAACATTACATTTAATATGTCGATGGTAGAAGAAGCTAATGTTACAATTACAATTCACTCTTTGGAAGGTAATACAGTATTTACATTCAAAAACAATGAGTTCTTTGGTGTAGGTGAGCATTTAATTAATATTCCATTGAAAGACTTAGCGGCTGGTGCGTATGCAATATCTATCAGCTATGGTAATGAGGCAATCTTAGAAACATTTATGGTAATGCCATAATAGTTATTAATCACGCTAACAAACTTATAATACGCTAACACTTTAGCAAAATGGCTACTCTATTAATTTAGAGTAGCCATTTTTTTGTTTAGCTATGCAGGTAAGTGTATTTGCTTTATTTAAGAATAATGATTTTTGATTGTTATGCGAGCCGCCCAACCTATCAAGATTGAGGAAGTCAAGCGAGACACTTGACCTACAGATGTTTAAATTAACATTTAATTATTTATGATTCAATATTCTATCTAATAGTTGATTTATTTCAGGTTGGATATCATCTAAGCAAATTGATTTGGGATTATTTAGTTTGTATCGTGCAGAAATCACGATAAAGGCGTTATTTAGTCGATATGAGAGCTTTATTGTGTCATTGTTGTTATGTTTTATGTATATTGCAATTGCTTCGCGTATAAGTCTTTTTACACGATTACGAGAAACTGCTTTTTTTGAGTTTTTTTTGCCAATTGTAGCACCGAGATAAATTGTAATTTGATTTGTGTTATCAATCGGATTAGAATTGTTGGGCAATAAATTCAAATCTGACACTTTTTGGGGTTTTAGATATGCTAAAGTGAGATTTGCCGAATGTACTCTAATACTATTTTTATAAATAATATCAAAAACGCCAAAACCCTTGATTGATTTTAGTGTTATGTTGTTATTAGAGTTTATATTTTGAACTTTACGTTGCAATTATAATTAATGATTGAAAATAAAAATGAATTAATAATAAAAAAAAAGACTGACAATTAAGCCAGTCTATAAATATTACAAAGGAGTTTATACCGAAAGTAAAAAATATTAATTGTATTTGTTTTTAATTTTCTATAATTCAGAAACTAATTACATAGATAAATTACATAGATAAATTAAATAGACAAATTATTACATATCAGAACTTACAGTAATTCTTTTTCTGCCTTTGGCTCTACGTCTTGCAATAACAGCTCTTCCGTTTTTAGTTGCCATACGTGATCTAAATCCGTGCTTATTAGCTCTTTTTCTTCTGCTTGGTTGGTAAGTTCTTTTCATTATTATACCTATTAAAATTTATTTTATTGATTTACTTTATTTATGAAC
>JBEICW010000505.1:0-2719 GCA_040383785.1 Ignavibacteria bacterium
AATAATTATAATATTTATAAAAGCAAGTTTTGTCTTGTGCTTTTGATATGCACTTTCTAAACTTTTATCTATAATTATTTGATTTGCTGTCCTGTTTTCAATATTATTTATTATATTAGGAATGTTTTTATTTCCAATTGAAATCAAGTTTAGATATTTTGAATTAGGGTAGAGTTTATTAATTTCATTAATACTTTGAAAATATCCCTTTTTCTGCAAAATCTCAATTATTTCATTTTTTGTTAAGTTTTGAATTTGAAACTTTTCTGAGTTATTTTTTTCTTTATCAATATTATCAGTAACAATTAAATTTATTTTAGAATAGCTTAGTTTGTTATTTCCCAGAAAGTCAAATTGGGCATTTGTGCCAGTCATTATAATTAAAAATGAAAGACTAATTATGAACTGAATTATCAATATTATATGTCGATAGAAACTACCATTAATACCAACTTTTATTGTGTTTTTGAATAAATAAGATAAATTCGTTTGTTTGATTTTTGATGTAAAAAATGCTGAAATAACTACAGAAAATGTACTTAAGACTAATAAAATATAAGAGTTTAAGTATAATAAATATAAGAATCCAGAGTAATTATATTTTAAGTTTATAAACGAGCTAAGTATTAGAATTACAAACAAAACAATATTAGAAATTATAATTGACATTAGCGAAAATTTTAATAATTCAATCACAATTTTTTTGAATATTTCAAAAAATGAAGCTGAGTATAAATAGATTAATCCAAACTCTTTTATTCTTAATGATAAATTGCTATAAGTGCTGATATAAAGATTTAATATGCAAAATAGCAGTATTATGATTGAAAAATAATCTATTACTTCATAAAAAAATCTCTCTTTTACTTCGCTTCCGGTTGATGCATTAAAAGTATGGTTCTGCCAAATCGGAACTATCCATTTTTGTGAGTAATTTCCATTAAAAATGTTAGAATAAAATTGGTTATATTTTTCATTATAAATGTCATATTTTTCAATTTTATCATATAAAAAATATGAAAATGATTTGAATTCTACATCTTGATTTTTAGATATTTCTAATGCTTTTTCAATTTTAAACAAAGTGTGGAACTTAAAATGGTAAAAATTAGGAACTTCCCTAAAAACGCCACTAATTATAAAATCATTATTATAAAGTGTCAGAGATTTTCCTAAACAATTTAAGCTCCCGAAATGCTCATAAGCATACTTATCTGAAATAATTATATTGTTGTCAATGTTGAATGCTTGTTTTTTATTACCTTTAATAAATTGGATTTCTAAATAATCTAAAAAATCTTTATCAGCAAACCAATTATATTTATATTCATCAATAGCAAGGTTATCTTCTAATTTAAATGTATCTAAAGTTCCATATCTAAATGATTTATTTAAGAAAGGCAAACCTTGATGATTATTATAAAATTCATGAGAAATTTGTGAAAATACATCAAATCTATCATTATTATTATCAGACGGGAAATAAGGTAAATTTCTATATAGATATTGATCGTTGTTGGGTTTGAAATCTACTATTTCATTAATGAAGTTTGTATTAATTTTAGATTTGTAATTTTGGTTGTAAAGCCATAAATTAACAATTAAAAACGACAAAATGCCAACAATAGACACAATAAATGTAAGTAATTGATGCTGAAAATATCTATGAACTAAATTTTTAGAAATCATGTAAAATTTGCTATTTTTCATTTGCGATTCAATTACCTTTTATAATTTTTCCATCTGATAAGATAATTTGTCTTTTGCAATTATTCGCAATTTCCAAATCATGAGTTACTAAGATAATCGTATTGCCTTCATCATTTAATTCTTTTAGTAAATGGATGATTATTTTTGAGTTTTCAGAGTCTAAGTTCCCTGTAGGTTCATCTGCAAGGATTAGCTTAGGTGAGTAAACCAAACTTCGTGCAATTGCTGTTCTTTGAGATTCACCCCCTGAAATCTCACTAATAAGATGTTTTTTGCGGTGATAAATATTGAACTTATTCAGAATTGCATCTACTTTTTCTTTTATTTCAATTTTAGTATATTTTCTATATTTCAAAGGCAGGGCAACATTTTCAAAAACAGTAAGTTCATTCAATAAGTTAAAATCTTGGAAAATGAATCCAATATTTTCTTTTCTAAATTGAGAAGATTGTTTTTCGGATAATTTGTCAAGATTTAGACTATTAAATAAATACTCTCCATCTGTAGGCTTGTCAATTAGACCCAAAATGTTAAGTAAAGTTGATTTGCCACAACCACTTTTACCAGTTATAGCTAAAAAATCACCTTCTTTTACCTTAAAACTAATATCATCTAAAGCAATAGTTTTATTAGTGTTTGTTGTATAAGTTTTAGTTAAGTTATTTATATTTATCATATCTTTTGTTTTATAGATAAAGAGCTAATCGGCACAAACCACAATTACGATAAAATCATACTTTTGTTTCAATAAATTTGATATGTGAAAATAAAAAATATTTAATCTCAAATACCTTTGATTAAATGTTATTTAAGCATTATGACATCAGTATTGCGACATTTATTCAAACAAAAAAAAGGGTCAATACCATTGACCCTGACATAAACCATTTACCATTTTCTTCCCTAATTCACTACCACTTTCACTGTCTTTGTATTATTGCCGTGCTGGATTTTGATTAGGTATGTGCCTTTGGATAAAGTGCTAATATCAATTTCGCTTTTGTTTGTG
>JBEICW010000506.1:0-2717 GCA_040383785.1 Ignavibacteria bacterium
AATAATATTAAATTATTTTCAAATGAGTTAATGAATGAGATTTCAAAAACTAATCAAGTTGGTGAAATTGAAAATAATATCAAAATTGACTTTTATAATATTTTGGGTGAAAAAGTCGCAATTGAATATAATTCATTAGAATTAGAAATGAATAGTTTGAGTTTAAATATTAATAATTATAATCTTGCACAAAATAACTACATAATTCTTGTAAATGTAAATAATAAAGTATTTAGTTTTAATATTATAAAATAAGTGTTAAATTTAAATATTAAAATCTAAAAAATAGTTTGATAATTTTTTTAGGAGATGTTATGACAATAAGATTAGCCGAATTAAAAGATTTGAATAGTATTGTTAAAATTTATAATCAAGCTATAATAAAGGGTCATTCTACCGCAGATACTGAAGTATTTACATTAGAGCAAAAGTTGCCTTGGTTTGAATATCATTATGAAAATAAGGCCAAACACCCAATTTTTGTTTTTGAAAAAGACAATAATGTTGTTGCTTGGGGCTCTGTTAGTGAATACCGTCCAGGACGCAAAGCATTAGAATCTACAGTTGAAGTTAGTTATTATGTGCATAATGACCATCAAGGGCAAGGAATTGGTAAAAAACTATTAGAATATATCATTACATTTTGCAAATCGGTTGGTTTTAAAAATTTAATTGCAATTTTATTATCTACAAATACTCCTTCCATAAAACTTCTTAATTATTTTGAATTTCAACAATGGGGCTATATGCCGGATGTAGCTATAGTTGAAGGTGAGCCTGTTTCACATGTTTATATGGGACTTAAAATATAAAGTATAAATAATTTAATAAAAAATTTTAAATAACCTATTTTGCAAGTAATTCAACTATTTTATAAAATATTACAATTTTCAAAACGATTAAAATCTAAGAAGGTATTAATCGTTACTTTTTTAATTATAACTAATATTTTAAAATTTTAATTTCTGGAAATATGATATCAATCCCTTTTACTGAAAAAGAAAAAAGTAGGTTAGCAAAGCTAATTGAATTTAATGTATTAGATACTCCAGAAGAAGATGATTTTAATGATATAGTTAAATTAGCTAGTAAAATTTGTGAAGTTCCGATATCTTTGATAAGTCTAGTAGATGATACAAGACAATGGTTCAAAGCAAAAGTTGGTATTGCAGCAATTGAAACCCCTAGAGAATGGGCGTTCTGTGCACACGCTATAGATAGCAATAGTTTTTTACAAGTGGAAGATGCTACCAAAGACATTAGATTTTTTGATAATCCTTTGGTGATTGGAAGTCCAGATATTAGGTTTTATGCTGGTTATCCGTTAAAAACTTCGGATAATATAGCATTGGGAACATTGTGTGTAATAGACTCCAAACCCAAAGAGTTAAACAGTTTTCAAATAACTTCACTTGAAATATTAGCAAATCAAGTAATTAAAAATTTAGAATTGAGATTAAGCAATAAACATTTAGCTCAAAATTTACAAATCATAGCACAGCAAAATGAAGAGTTAGATAAATCCAATGATATCAAAAGAAAACTTATTTCGATTTTGTCGCATGATTTAAGAACTCCGCTTTCTAATTTTCAGAATTTTATTTATCTTTTTGAGAATAATTTAATAGATAAAACAGAACAAATAAATATCTTAAATAGTGTGAAAAGTGGAGTAAATGCTACTATCAATATGATGGAAAATTTACTAACTTGGACTATGGCACAATTAAAAGATAATAGCATCAATATTATAGATTTAAAACCTTATGATATTTTAAAACTACAAAGTAGAAGTCTAACAATAAATGCAGAAAAAAAAGGTATTGAAATTATTAATAATATTGATGAAAATCAATATATTAAAGCTGACAATGGTATGTTAGAATTTATAATAAGAAACCTACTTAGTAATGCAATTAAATTCTCAGAAAATTCAAATATAGAGATTAATTTAACTTCAGTTGAAAAATACGATGTAATTTCCATAAAAGATTATGGTATTGGAATGAATTTGGAAACTAAATCAAAAATTTTTAAATGGGACACTAAAAAAACCACATTAGGTACTAATAATGAAAAAGGTACAGGACTTGGGCTATTAGTAGCTAAAGATTTTATGGACAAAATGAATGGATTACTTGAATTTGATAGCGAAGAAGGCAAAGGCACAACATTTTATGTGAAGCTGCAAAGGTAAAATTATTTGAATAATGGATTTCAATCCTGTGTTTAAGATTAAGAGGTGTTCATTACTTTCGACACTTACAAAAAAGAAACTAATCCTACTATAGTATGGACTTATGAGTAAAAAAAAAAGATATTTTGGATAATACTCGTAATGACCTTGTTTCAGACAACTGACGATAACATTATAATTGATTAAAGATTTGAAAGTAAAGGGTTCATCTGTAAATCTAAAACAAGGCACAGTTATCAAAAAAATCCGACTAACTTCTGACCCAGAAGAAGTTGATTGCAAAGTAGATGGTATGTCTATTGTACTTAGAACAGAATTTTTGAAAAAGAAATAATTGAAAAAGAAATAATTGAAATAGAAATAATTGAAATAGTAGTTTTTAGAAGTAGTTTTTTAAGAGTAAATTGAAGAAATACGTTGAATAATAATATTAAAAAAAAGCAAAAACCTGAAGTTTTTATTGAATTAGATGTAGTTTCGGCAGGATTTAATGGTGTTAGTGTAGCCCGCAGTGAAGGCA
>JBEICW010000507.1:0-2716 GCA_040383785.1 Ignavibacteria bacterium
AACTCCAATCAGCAGTAGCAGACATTCCCATATCTCGCGTACGGCAGTGAATTGCCAATGCTTTTGCCCCAGCATCTTCAATCATTTTTGCCACTTTGTCGATTACAATAGACTTTTTATCCCAACCAAGACGAGTTTTTACAGTAACTGGAATTTTTACTGCATTTACAACCATATTAGTTAATTCAGCCATTCTTTCCGGTTGCTTCAAAAATGCAGCACCAGCTTCACGTCTAACTACTTTTTGAACCCAGCAACCAAAGTTAATATCCAAAATATCCGCACCAGCGTCTTCTACAACTTTAGCAGATTCAACCATTGCATCAATATCAGCTCCAAAGATTTGAATTGCAGTTGGGCGTTCTTCAGGGTGGATTTGCATTTTATGGATAGACCTACGCGAATCTCTGACAATTCCTTCGGAAGCGATAAATTCAGAATATACAATATCAGCACCGAGTTTTTTGCAAACTAATCTAAATGGTAAATTAGACACATCTTCCATTGGTGCCAAAAATACTCCATTACCAATTGGTACATGTCCAATATGAGTGAATTTTGTGATATTAGTTAAATCGTTTTTAAGTGATTGTTGATATTCGCTTTTTTGAATGCCATTAAATTGTTCGTTCATTGAATTGCTATAAGTATATTAATAATATGTTGAATATATAGAGTTTAGATAAATTACTTATGTATTAAAAAAAGTGAAAACCACTTATTTAATCATTATAAATGCAGACATTCTGCCGGATTTATCTCTATCTCTTCTATATGAATGAAGTTTAGTTTCACTAATTGTACAAAGTGGTGAGACTTCAATGTGGTGTTGACGAACACCTAAGTCTAATAATTGATTTTGTATAATAAATTTATTATCTAAAAGGTATTTTTGAGCGGAAATTTTTGTGATGCCTATTTTAAAGAAGTGTGCAACATCTTCGCCAACTTCGTAAATGTCGCCACCAGCAGCAGGTGAAATATAAGCAATTACGCTACTTGGGTTTGTTTTGTATTTTAAAAACATCATTTTAATTGTTTTTTCTACGATATTTTGCTGTGTGCCTCGCCATCCAGAGTGGATACCAGCAATAGCTTTGTTTTCGGGGTCATAAATTAATATAGCAGCGCAGTCAGCAATTGAAACATTTAATACAAATCCACTTTCTTTTATCATCATTGCATCGGATTCATAAGGAGTTTTATCAAAATCTTTTACTTCGATTATATCGCTATGAGTTTGCTTTTGGAATAACATTTTATCAAAACTTACACCAATCTGAGCAGCGAGAGTTTTTCTATTTTCTAATGTTTGATTATCGTCTAAAATTTCTGCTTTATTGATACTAAAACCCAAGTCTGGATATGAATCCAAACTTTTTGTAGTTACTCCACTAATTATATTATCAGGGAATATGGTTGGTTTTATGTAATCAATAAGTTTATTTGGCATATAAAAGAAAAATTTATTTTTAAATTATTTTATAAATTCATACAAACAAATATATAAAAAATATGTCAATAATTAAGATAGTTATTGAAAATAAATTTACTAAATTTTAGTAATAAAAGAACTATAAATAGTATTATATAAACTTGAATTTAGCTTAAGTCTATTATTGATTATAGTTAATTCATTTAAATTGACTCTATAAAATTTTATATTTTTATTAATTAAATTGGCAGAATTATCTGAATCTTTTTTGATTTCATTACCCAAATCGCCATTATATAATACTATAGTTTTACCTTTTAGATTATTAAGATTTTTAATTAATTCCAAATCTCTTAAGTAATAGCTATAGAACTTTCTTTGCTCAATCAAAACTAAATTATAAGCATTATTTTTGCTTTTATAGCTTTTGATAAATACAACATTTTGTGGTCGGTGATAAATGTTTTGTTCAGTTGTTGATATTGTGTGACTAAAATATAAATAACCACCCACAATAATTACAGAAATGAAAAATTTGAAATAAAAATTATAAAGATTTTTGGCTGTAATTAAATAAATCGAACAAATAGAAATTAAAATTGAGATGTAAAAAATATTTCTATTCTTTATAATCAAAAAATCAAAATTGTAAATTAACTCATTGATATATAATGAAACATCAATCAAAAATGATGTTAAATACGCAAATAAATTAGCAATTTCAAAATTAAATTCAATCACAATAACCGAAATGAATGAATAAAACACAGCAAATGACAAAAAAACTACTGATAATAAATTGCTAATAAAACTCGAAAAAGAATAAAAATTAAAATAATATGCAATCAATGGTGATATAAAAATTGATGCAGATAAAGTTACAAATAGTGAACTTAAAATAGCATAAAGAACTTTGTGTTGAGCTTTAACTTTCTGTTTTAAATATTCTATTTTTTGGGTGAGTATAGGATTAAAAATTATCATTCCTGAAAATGCTGCCAAAGATAATTGCATACCTAAATTGAATAAATAACTTGGGAAAAATACCAATAAAATCACAACAAAAAATGATAGTAAATTAAGGGCATTTACCTTGAGAAACTGTAATTTGATATAAAAATAAAGCAAGATAAACGCAACAGAACGTATCATAGCTTCCGGCATTCCGATTAGATAGGTATAAATTAGTAAAATTATACTGATGATTAAAAATTTAAATTTATCATTAATGATAAAAGTAGTAAAAACCATTATCAAAAAAGTAAAGATGCCAATATGAAA
>JBEICW010000508.1:0-2703 GCA_040383785.1 Ignavibacteria bacterium
AACTTTTCTTGCAAGTCTTTAAAATAACTTATTAACATACTATTGTCTGAATTTAAAACAAGCATTCTTGCAGCAGATGTTTGTAATTCTAAAATATGGTGTTTCATTGTATCTTTCATAATTTAATATTTTTTAAATAATTATTAATATATTCATCTGTAAAATCTTTATCAGTTATTATGTAATTAACTTGTTGTCTTTTTTTTAATTTCCAAATTACTTCAATTAAAATTTTACCACCAAATTCACTTCTATGTATTGATATTATTTTCATTAAAATATATCTTTTAATGGGTCATAAAATGCACCTTCAACTTGTGGCAAACCAAAATTATTTACTTTAAAGCTAAAGTTTTCAAATGGTGCATTTCTTGAACGTTTACAACTTACTGTAACCAATCCTTTATTTACTGTGTTTATTTCTAATTGTATTTGTGTTTCTGTTTTCTTTTCTAAAAATGAACCTAAATGCCCAGTTGGTTTATCAGTTCCAAAATTAGAGTGTATTACAGTTACAATATGACAATTTAATTCTTTAGTCCATTTCATTAGCTTTTGAACTACATTGTTGCTTTCTTCTATGTTGTTTACATCACTACATAAATCAGCAATACCGTCTATAATAACTAAACCTATATCTGTAGCATCAAGTTTATCGTAAAGGTAATATTCTATAAATTCAACTCTTTCTTTAAATGATAATTGTCTTAATGCTAAAGTATGATATTTATCTGTTTTTATTCCAGTCATATCAATAGGTCTTTTAAATACCATTGCAGCGTGAAAATTTGATTGTTCAGTGTCAAAATGTATTAAATGTTTATTTTGTCTTTCTGCCATTAATTCCCCACCAAATTGTTGTAATTTATCTGCTAAATAAACTGCTGATAATAAACTAACAAAAAATGTTTTTTTACTCTTTGGTGGTGCTTGTACAAAACTAAAATTTCCGTATGTGCCTATTGGTACTGGATATGTAATTTCACCATCTTTATTTTCATAACTTTTAAATCCAAAAGATATCGCTGGTTTAGGATGCTCTATTTTATCTAAAGGATTAATTAAACAATCCTCTTCAAACATTTGCATTAATAATCTTGATGCACCTTTGTCTAATTCTTTCATAATATTTTATCTGATTTTTTAAAATTATCAGATGCCCATAAAGGTTGTAAATTTTTATAATTAAATAAAACACAAATTTCTTCTTCTGTTTTAGCTGAAGATAATGGTATTATATGGTCAATATGCCATTTACCATAATTATCCCAACTCATTCCATCTGTAAATTTTATTTCAATATGTTTTTTTGCTTCTTCAAATGTGCAACCTAATAAATTTTTTGTTGTATTGTTTTTTTGCCAATATTTTGATTTAAAAGCACTATTTGTTCTATGTCTTAAATTTTGTTTTAATCTAAATAATGTATCTGTTTTTCTTTTTAAAACTTCCCAATCTTTTTTTAATTTTGCAATATGTTCTTTATTTTCTTCTCTATACTTTTTATAATAAAGTGATTGATATTCTGAATTTAATTTATTATAAATTTTAATACAATCTTTACATTCTGATTTAACACCAAATTTACCTTTTTTTTGTTTGTAAAATTCGGTTAAACTTTTTACAATATTACATTTTTTACATTTTTTCATAGTATTTTAAAAAAGGGTGGCTTTAACACCACCCAATTAAATTTAAAATGGTAGTCCGTCATCTTCAACTGTTGCAGCAGCAGTAGCTTTCTCTTTTTTAGGAGCAGTTTTGATATTACCATCAGTCCAAACTACATTTCCGTTACCTAAATAGTTTTTAGGTTTCTTTGCTTCACGTTCTTCTTGTGTTTGACTATCAGTTAAAGAAACGTTTTGTCCAAATTGATTTGGTTCATCATTTACACCAATAGTAAAATTGTAGTATACTGCACCATCTTTTCCAGATACAAATTTTTCTTTTGGTAATTTGTCTAATCTTAAACTAACATTAATAATTGCACTCATATTTTTTTTATTTAAAATTTGCTTACCTTTTTTTCCTGTTGTCAGCTATTCAGTTTTAATTGCGTATATTAAGTTATACAATTTGTATAATAATTATACATTTTGTATAATATAATGTACAAATATATTACTTAACTTTTAATAATTCGTCTTTTACTGCTTTTGCTAATTTATATTTATTTTCAATAGTTGCAATATTACCACCATTTTTTAAATATTCAATAGCTTTGTTAAATTCTGGTGTGTTTTTATTTAACCATTTTAATTCTTCTTCTACTTTTACTTCTACTTTTTTACTTGCTAAATTAGCATCATCATCTTCAGCTTGTAATGCTAATAAACTTTGCAAAGTATATCTTCTATAATAAGTAATTGCTGAACCTAATTTTTGTGGGTCATTTAATTCTGGCAAAACTATTGAACTTTCAATACTAAATCCGTTAGTATCTAAAATAATACTTTTAACTAAATTATCTTGAATAGGTTGTAATAATAATAAACCATTTTTTTGTATAATTGGTTCAACGTGCAATAAAAGAGAATTAACATCAAAGTATTTACTTTTAAAAAAAGGATTACTATTATCTTTTGAAATTCTACCTACTTCAGCTTTTACTGCTGCTAATTTTTCATAAAAATTTGTTTCTGTTTTCATATTACTTTGTTTTTAAATTGTATAATTCTTTTTTAATTATTGTTTTGTATT
>JBEICW010000509.1:0-2696 GCA_040383785.1 Ignavibacteria bacterium
AAAAACTTCACGATATTTCGCGATTTTTGCCTGTTTTTTTCTTTTCTTAAAGTCCTGACCCACGGGCTGGATTTATGGTGGGGTCGCAGTACTTTTTATCAGAGATATACTTGCTAAATCAAAACATTTTAGACGACCCGCCGGTCGTCTCTACATTTAAAATACGCATATTTTGCACTATTTGCACTCTTTTTTGCATTTTTTTATCAAAAACTTCACGGTATTTCACGATTTATGGCTGTTTTTTTTATTTTTCAATGAACTTGCTTAATCATTAATCTCTAATAATTAACCACTTTCTTATGACGTATATATTGCGTAAATATTGTGTTGTTGTTGTATTTTTAATCATGAATATTGCATTTTATTTTTAACAATCAATTTTCGATATTAGATTATTATCCTAAACATCCCACCTCGAAAATTTATTGTGGAATTTTATTTTTTAAACTTTGATTGCCAGACACTTTTTATTATTTCTATAATTGTAAATGTAAAAAAGATAATTAATGTAGTGCCAATTTTTACTTTATATCCACCCCATAATGACCAATCTACTATAAATATTAAAATCAAAATAGAAATTGTCAAATTTGAAATATTTGCCAGAAATAACTGATTATAACTACTTTTATAATTTAATTTCCCTGAAAACATAGATTTAATTATTACAAAGTATTCTTGAAATAAATTTACACTAAAAATACTAATAAATAAATTATAAATAATAGCAACACAGCTAATTATAAATAATCCACCTTGTGCTTTAAAGTAAACACTATCTGTTTTATCTAAAAAAATTACTTGCAAAGTTAAAATTATAATACCTAATAAAAAACCAAAACCACCTACAATACCACCATTTTTCAAATAATCATTCTCTTTATCTTTTTCAATTACTTTATCCTTATTAGATAAAATTATTTTTTCTTTTTTGGTAAGTTTTTTATTAATCATTATTGCATTTTTTAAAGTTTGTTTAGGTTATAAAGTTCTGTGCGACCCTACCTCCAACCCCGCTATAAAAAAGGAATTGGCAGGGAGCAAGAAAATTCCTCAACTTCTGAACATAAAATAGACGGCACCTATTAGGCAGATTCCTGCATATATATAATCTACTTTAAATGGCTCTTTCATATAAAATACTGCGAAAGGCATAAACATCGAAAGAGTAATTACTTCTTGAATGATTTTGAGTTGGGAAACCGTAAATTGTGTGTAGCCAATTCTATTTGCTGGCACCATTACTGCGTATTCAAATAAAGCAATAAACCAACTGGCAAGCACTGCAACATACAATTTACCGTCTTTGTAGTGTTTGAGATGTCCATACCAAGCGAATGTCATAAATAGATTAGATATTACCAATAGTCCAATAGTTTGAATTAATACTAACATTTAAATTTTCCATTATTATTATTTGTTGTTTTTCAAATATAATAAAAATAATCAATCTAAATCTTTAAACTAAATAAATTATGTTAAAATACAATTTAATTTATTAATTTTTGTACTATTGGGGTGTGAAGAATTGATAAATCAAGGGGCATAAGGTAATCTGGCATCACAGAAAAATAGCAAACTACCAGATGAAAGGTCAATCGAAATTGGAGATTTTACTACTACGTTCCTTGCTCCTTCTCTATATCCCAAACCCAAATATTCGTTGTCTAATTCCCATTTTAGATTATCGGTTTTTACTTTTAGGTAAGTTTGCGGAATTAATGAAACAGTTTCGTTATCTTCGAGGTGAATTTTTGTATTACCATCAACAATAAAAGCGTACCTATCTAATTCGTAAGTACATAAATTGATGTGTTTAGTGAATTTGGACATCACACTCCAATTATTAAGAGTGTGCTCCAAAAGCCCACCATTTAGTCCCAGCACTAATACATTTTTGAAGCTATGGTTTTGGGCATAAGAAAGGCATTTTTCGAAGTCGTTAGTTTCTTGTTCGTCTATTTTTATAAATTCAATTTTTCCATTATGGAAATAATTATATTGCTCAAATTCGTCCCAATCAATTGAATCCATATCCCCAATTACTACATCAGGAACTAATTCCAAAGCTTTCGCACATTTAAAAGCACCATCAGCTATAATCAAATGAACTTTGCCTAATTGAGTAAAAACATTATGATACATAGAAATTATATTATCATTAAATCCATATTCTGAATTTAAAACAATAACTGCATCAAACTTTTTTACTTTAAAATTTATTACTCGGGACATTTATTGGGTAACTTACTAAAATTTAATTATATTTATATCTTTAATTTTTTAATTCAACGAAACTAATCTCTAACAATTTTATCAATTTCAAAAAAACTTCTATTTCTGCCAATAAAAATCCCCAAACCTATATTTGAGATATTGCCTTTTACATTCAAACCCTAAGTACCAAATACACTTGACATATCTTCACCATTATAACTGGAAATATAATCGATAATTCATTTGTTTAAATAAAGGTATAACTATTAAAAATTTCTAACTGTAACTTTCATATATTTTTTGGGTTATAGTGATTGAAACAAATAAATATTAGAAAATTAGTAATAAAGAAAATAAAAATGAAAAAACTTTACATATTGCTATTGGTGTTTTTGTTGGGCGTGGTAAATGTTAAAGCCCACGAATATGAATTATGGGGAATTGGAAAACAAAATGAAGGTGAATTAGGTAATGGA
>JBEICW010000510.1:0-2696 GCA_040383785.1 Ignavibacteria bacterium
ATAGTATCAATATACTGCCCTGAAGATGTATATGTATTTCCATTTACATTAATACTTTCTCCTTGATTAATAGAAATGTTTTGAGTTAAAGTATCGTAACATTCGTTTACTATTAAATTTGTAATGATAATTGAATCACAATCATTTGAATAGCCTATAGTGTCCATATACTGTCCAGAAGATGTATATGTATTTCCATTTACATTAATACTCTCCCCTTGATTGATAGAAATGTTTTGAGTTAATGAATCATAACATTCATTTACTATTAAATTAGTAATGATAATAGAATCACAGTTATTAGTGTAGCTAATTGTGTCAATAGTTAATCCAGTTGTATTATAAATATTGCCATTAATTGAAATACTTTCACCTTGATTGATAGATATGTTTTGGGTTAATGTATCATAACATTCATTTACTATTAAATTTGTAATAATAATAGAATCACAGTTATTCGTGTAACTAATTGTGTCAATAGTTAATCCTGATGTATTATATATATTGCCATTAATTGAAATACTTTCGCCTTGATTGATTGAAATATTTTGAGTTAAAGATTCATAACATTCATTAACTATTATTATTGAGTTAATAATAGAATCACATCCATTTATATTGCTCAATATATCCGTAAATAATCCATTTATATTGTAAGAATGTGAACCTACATTGACACTTTGTCCTTCATTGATAGTATATGATTGAGAAATATTACTTGGAGTATTACAAATTCTTGTATTTACAGTATTGGTCACTACTGGAGCATTCAAGTCAAATAGGATAGAAGCAGTATTATTTATTTGCATACCTTCTACAAGTCCAGCTTTAGGTTTGATTCTATACTGAACCCAACCTTTACTCTCTGGTTCGTTGGTAGCACTATCTTGTAGCATGATATTCAGAAAATTAAATCTCACCGAACGATTATAATTAAATACATTCATAAACTGATCATGACTTGCACCCATTACTTGTATGGTATTCAAGTTTAAGTTAGGATCTATCGTATCCCAAATATAAATATTTTCTGCATAGCTATTTCCTAAGTTTTGAAAATGAATGGTATAGTATAACCAATCTTGTGTAGCAGTGATAGTTCCAGATGGACTAACTTCTTTATAGTTTGGGTCATATGCTGCACGAACATCAAAACATTGAGAGAATATATTATTACTTGGTACTCTATCTCCAATACTTGGTGTTACTTCAGTACTAAAGCAAACTAAATCGCCAATCAATGCAGAAGAATCTACAAAGAAGTTGGGTTTGATGTCATCATTAAAATCAAGCAAAGAAAAATCAGCGATATTCCATACTAAACGATTGGGTAATATACTGTCTGGTAAAAGTGTGCCTGCCCCCACTCCAGAATAATGCAATGGTCCAGAATAATTAATACTTATCTTACCAACTATACTTGTACAATGCACTCCATAAATACTAGCCATATCACCTGCATGTAAATCAAAACTAGCTGTAGTTGCAGGGCGAATATTACCAGTATTGATGAGTCCTGTAGTACCAATATCGAAACCAGGTTTGCATTGGAGAGCGAAGTTTCTATTAGTAAATATTAAAGTGCTCGTATCAATTAATAATGTATCATATCCACTAGGTAAACAAGATAAATAAAATGGAGACTCAATTGTATCCATATGAACAGTATAAGTATCTGCTGGTATAGCATTAAAGCCATAAAAGCCATCTAATCCTGTACTAACTTGTTGAACGATTGTAGTATCATTTTGAAGTATCAAATTGATGTTAGGAACTTTAGCTTCTAATGAATCTAATCTGCAATTCGTATTTGCATCATTAAATGTATTTCCTGAAATAGCAGTATATGATGGACAATAGTGTATAAATGGACTACAAACTGGATAAGTTCCAAAAGTAGGATTAAATGTAGCACCTGATACAAAGTTTGGTACACAATTAATTGATGTTGCATAATAAATTATTGTTCCTAATGAACTTGGTAAATAAGGCAAACAATTTAATAATGGATTATCTGAGCAATGTAATATGTATAAATTAGATGGTAATGCAGGTAAGTAGGAAAGATTATTAGTATGACATTGTAATTGAGATAGACTAGATGGTAATGCAGGTAAGTAGGAAAGATTATTTCTAGAGCAGATTAAATAAGCAAGATTACTGGGTAAACTTGGTAAATAGTTAATAGAATTATAGTCGCAATCTAAGTGATATAAAGAAGAAGGTAGAGTTGGTAATGAATTAAGATTATTACTATAACAAAATAAATAAACTAAAGTTGAAGGTAAACTTGGTAATGTTGTAAGTCTATTGCGTCTGCAATTTAAGTAATGTAATTTTGCTGGTAACATAGGAATAGAGCTAATAGTATTTAAAGTACAAATTAAAGTTCTGAGTGAATCAGGTAAAGTTGGTAATGTACTCAACCAATTATTCGAACATTCTAAAGTTCTTAAATTAATAAAATTTTGAATTCCTTCTAAGCTTGATATTCCATCTCCGGTACAATTTATTGTGGTACAAGATAATACGGCGGTAGAACTAATATCCAAACTATCACCACTCAGATCAAATGGACAACCAATTCCAGCTAAATAAGATCTAACAAGTGATATAAAACTTTTATTCATGTAGCAAAAAAAGGTGGATTATTTTAAAGAATAAAATTTGAAATAATCCAGGTTTTTTAGAAATGA
>JBEICW010000511.1:0-2685 GCA_040383785.1 Ignavibacteria bacterium
ATAATTTAAAAACTAAAACTTATTATTTATTAATTAAAATAGGGTAGTTATATTTCAAACTACCCATTTGTTTATTCATATTTAATTATGCAGGAAACGTTGCACCTGTAGGTAATACATTAAAGTCAATCACAATAAACTCGGCTGTTTTAGTTGGTTGTAACCAGATTTCTCCAATTAACATATTTCTATCAATCATCTCCGGTGTATTGTTTGTATCATCCATCTTAACTTTAAATGCGTATAAACCATTTCTTTGTTGTATTGATTCTAAATAAGGATTAACAATATTTAAAAATCTTTGTCTTGTTTGTTGTGTGTTTTGGTCAAACACTAAATATTTCGATGCTGATGCAATGAATTTTTTAGCTGTAATTAACAATCTTCTAACATTAATTCTATCTAATGCACTTGGTCTTGATTGTAATGTTTTCTGACCCCATACGGTAATACCTTCCTTAGTGAAATACACAATCGGATTTACTCTACCTAAATATAAGTTATCTCTATCAGTTGTATTTAATCTAATTCTTGTATCAATTAATTCAGGTAATCCAGCACGATTTAAACCGGCAGCAGCAAACCAAGGTGCCCCTGTTCTATCATTGTAAGCAAATGCTTGAACAACAGCAACCGATGGTGGTAACCAAAGTGATTTATTGTTGTCATTATCAACACCTTTTACCCAAGGATAATAGCAACCAGTATAATTACTATCTATTGTTGAAACACTATCAACAACCGTTGTAATATTATCATCAATTGCACCGGCATCCATAACATAGAATGTATCAGCTCTATCCTCAGCCAATGTCTTAGCATAATTAGTTACTGCACTATGTAATCTATGTATTACACCCGGTGTAACAATCATATTAATATCAAATTCATCTTGGTTGTATAATGTATCAATTGCTTTTTTATATGATACATATCCAGCAGCTGAAGTTGAACTAAAATCAAAACCCATTGAATTAGCTTCAGATATATGTTCTCCGGTTTTCTTTTGTAAGTTAGGTTTCCAACCATCATAACCACCTTGGAACGGTACAATAAATTTTCTTGTATCAAAACTTGTTTGTGATGTCAAATTAATTGAACCAGTATATTTAGTTGCTGACGTAGGAAAATTAGCTAATGGATGTTGATTACAATCTTCCAAATTAAAATCAACATTAGAACCGTTTGTTAATACATCAACAGCCGGTAATGTTGCTAAATAATTAACGTTATCGGTTGTTGTAAAATTAAAATCAAAACCAAAATAAACATTTCTATTGTATATGTTATTTATTGTTTGAGTTGTTTTAAATGTCGCTGCCGCAGGTTGTGTAAAGTCAATCGGTATTGGTGAATACAATGCTCTAAAACCAAATGGTACTAGTTGTGCTGAAGCTGCTCCGTTATTAACGGTATCTGATACCTCAACCCTAATATTAATTGATTTGTTTGTATAATTACCAATTACTTTAACTCTACCTTCCTCATCAGTTTCAAAATAAATATCACCAATTACTTTACCGATGTAGTTAGGTGAATTAGGATCTAAATTACATACAAATCTCTCAACAATGAATGGTCTTAAATCATCATCTTGGTATGTATATTTTGTATTTGGTATTTTAGATTGGTCTACATATCTAACAACAACAGTAAATTGTCCATATTCAGAACCAGGTATTGTTCCAGCGGCTCTAATATCTTCAATTGTAATTTTAAATTCAGTATTAGTATTTGTACCATCCGATATTGTATGGAATTTAAATAAATCACTTGTTTCACCACCTACTCTTTGAGATGTAATCCAAGGTGTTGAAGCATTTTGATATGAGTCAGAGAAATTCCATGATTCAGTACTTCCACTTTCAATCAATATAGTTGTTGTAGGATCAGCTGCCAATGAAGCACTAGCACTAAATCTAAATAGTGAATAGTTATATACCGATTCCATACCTTTTGGATTTCTACCAAAGATGTTACCGATATAAGATGAATTATTGCTATCTATACTCATTGAGTATGATGTGCCGTTCTTATCGGTTGCATTAGTAAATGCTGATGTATCAGTTGTAAATGAACCAGAAATTTTAATTACTGCACTACCAGATGCGTTACTTGATAATGTTGATTTACTAAACAAACTAATACTATCATCACTTGATACAACAAATGTCGGATGTAACATTGATATTAAACGTTTACCGTAACTACCTGTTGCAACCACAGCGATTGGATGTGTTAATGTATAACCTTCAGTTCCTAATATTCTGATTACCGTTGCTGTCGGTGCGTGTTTCATATAGTTTCTAACTGCATATGATGTATAATAATCAGGATTATTATTACCGAACTTTCTAACAGCTTCAATTTCAGAAAATACTGTTGATGGTACAAACGCAACACCCTTCTCAAATGGGCCGATAAATGCGGCTCCGATGTCAGATATACCCTGTGGAAGATATGACATATCTTTTTCTCTGGTAAAGACACCAGGGCTGACTATTCTTTCACTTGCCATTCTAAAAACCTCAAATTAAATTATTTGCGTGTGCTATTAATCATTATAAGATATAATTATTTATATATATAATTATATTGAAAAAAGTTAAAATGTGGTATTTATTTTCAGTAATAACTATTTATAATAAAATAAATCCATAATAAAATTAATTACTATGGATTTAA
>JBEICW010000512.1:0-2683 GCA_040383785.1 Ignavibacteria bacterium
CAGAATTTTCACTTGTGAGATTTGATTGGGACACCGAAAAAGCTAAAAAAGTATATAATGGATTTACTCCACTAACTGGCGAAGATATTGCAAATACTGGCTTATGGGTAGCAAATTTACCTAAACATGTAAATATACAAGATATATTAATAACTCCAACTGACCAAGCTACTGCTACAATTACTAATAGAAAATTGTAAAAAAATTATTTTTTTGGAAAGACCCAAGTGGCTCGCCCAATTTATTAAGTGCATTTTATAGTAGAACAGGCACCCTTGCCTGTTCATTCTTTCCTTAGGAGGTAGGGATTTGGTGGCTCGCCCAATGATTTTAATTCTCAGTGGCAGAGATGCCCTTACTTAGTCAGTTTTTGGAATTTTATTTTCTGCAAATTGAAACATTTTTCTTTTGTTAAATTTAAATAATTATGATATATTGCAATATTCAAACAATACACTTGAAATTATAATTTACTAAAAAAAATGGAAAAATTTGAGTTTGAATGGAATATTGAAAAAGCTAATCAAAACTTAATAAAACATAACGTTAGTTTTGAAGAAGCAATGAGTGTATGGAAGATGAATATGCAACTTTATTCTATGACAACAAAAATTCCGATTTTGAAGATAGATACATTTTTATTGGCTATTCAAACAAAAATAATTTATTACTTATATCGTTTACCCAAAGAGATAATAAATATAGAATAATAAGTTCAAGAAAAGCAACATCACAAGAGAGAAAAAATCATGAAAGATATATCAAATAATGAGAATTTAATGAAAGATGAGTTATTGCCTGAATATAACTTTGATTATTCAAAAGGAATAAAAAATCCTTTTTTTAAAAAAACAGAGTATTTATAGAAATAGATGAAGAACTTTTAGAAGTTTTTCAAAATCAAAACAATATAAATGCAATATTATTAACGATTGCCAACTCAATTAACCAATCAAAATTAGCTACAAACTAATTCTTTTTCTTAAGCCCTTCCTTTGGAAGGGTCGGGTAGGTTTCTTAATTTTCTTTATAACCACCAAAAAAACTTAGCTTGTAAACTACACAACACCAACTACTTACAAATAATTTCCCATAAAGTATAACTTTTGGCAAAAAATATTGTTAAATATTTTTCATAAATATTTGCATAATAATATTTTATTTATTAATTTGCATTTAGTAACTAAACGCTTCATTTATTTTCATTAAAATACTATCAATAAGTGAAGTAAATTAATAAATATATATACGCGGAGTAAAATATGGCTACTTATCCTGGCGGTTGGCTAACACTAGAAAATTCCAACCCAATCCCAATTTCTAATTTTATTACATTAGCATCTATTTTTAATGGTGCAACTACAGACGGCAATATTGTAATGTCATCTGAGTTTTGTAATCCAACAGGTGGTACTTGGGGTGCTACTCCTATTACATTAAACGCAGAACCAACAGTTGCTGCTGTAAATAGTGCTTTATTTGTAAATGAAGTAATAAAATCAAGAGCAATAAACGCACAAACAAAAATGGCTAACTTAGCTGCTATATGCCCTCCACCGTTACAAAATATGGTTTATCTTTATGGTAATAATGATGATAATAATTTATTATATCAAGTTAGTGTTCCTTTAAATTTAGGTGCTGGTTCTTATGATTTATTCCAATTATCAGTAATGGAAAATGCAGCAACACAAGGTGATGAACATGGAAATGTTGAAGTTTATGATTTTGGCTCTGCAACTTTAACAGGACTTGTAACTCTAAATTTATTTTTTAGTGGATTTTATGGTTCAGTAAATTTAGGGATTAGATTAGAAAGTTTGGCAAATGTTTCATCAATTTATGAATTACGCACAATAGTATTACCCGTTAACATTTAATTAGTAGGTAAATTATGAGTCAGAATTCATTATTGGCAAGTCAATTTACTCGTGCAAATATTAATCATACTACTTCTAAATTAAGAAGTGGTATGGTTAATTTGTATTCAAATGATACATTACTCTGGATGTCGGGTTTTAATAATAATAACTTTAATAAAACTAATTCCAAAAGTAGTAAATCAGATAATAAACCTTGCTGTCAAACAAAAGGTAAAAGTAATGTTTTGCTAAATAATATGGGCGGAAGTCCAATAAAATTAGAAGCAGATAATAAACCATGTTGCAGTAAAGGAAAAGAAAATTCTTACCAATCTGAAAACCCTAATCAACCCAAAACTGTTAGTTCTTGTTCGACAGGTAGTTGTGGTTGTGGAGGTACCTGTGGTAAGGTCGAGAAAAAAATAGATAATTCAATAAGTTCATTATACAGCTTTGAAAATAAGAAAATAATTCAAGATATTAATCCTTTCGATTGTCGCCCTGCTGGCTTAACAGACTTCATGTATCCTTGTGACCTATTTGATTGTCTATCAGATTATAAAAATTTAAATTCAAAAGGAGAGTTTTTAATTGATTTACCTTACGTTGGAACTATTGCAGTTGATTTAAAAAATTGTTGTCAAAACTTAAATTATGCACTTTTTTTGTTTAACTGATATTAATAAATTATCTGAAATTGAAAAATTGTTTGAAACTTGTATATCAGAAGAAATAATGAAAGTTGCTAAACAAAAATTAAGCAAACCAAAAACTTCTGTACACGGTTTTTTAATTGATCCAATAAAACAATTTGATTATAA
>JBEICW010000513.1:0-2679 GCA_040383785.1 Ignavibacteria bacterium
TCATTTATGTCCTGTAAAGAGAGAAATTGCATTAGCATCTATGTTTACGGATAAAAATTTTGGAGAGGATTTTGATTACGCTGAAAAGATAAATTTATTGATTAAGAATGAATACCATATCAAAGAAAAGTTGTATTTTTACCTTTTCAATTCGGTGCTATCTCAAACTGCACCAACAAGTAAAGTGAAACAATTTAATTAATGTTTATTATGAAAAAAGAGCAAGAAAAAGAAACAAAGCAAAAAATTGAAACTGCTTTGGAAGTAGGTAAATTCTTACCCGAAACAAAACAAAAAGTAGATTATTACAAAAACGTAATGAAAGCAGAAGCAGGTTTAATTACTGCTTTAGAAAATGCTATCAAAAGTGATTCTACGAGTGAAGTTGAGAAAGCAAGGTTTGAAATTGAAGTTATTGAGCGTACAAACTCTTTAATCGTTAAAAGTAAAGTTTACGAAAACTACTTGTCAAGAAAGAAAAAATACGAGGGATTCCTTGATGAAATGTCGAGAGAGGTTGTTGAGTTTTTAGATACTACGTTATCAAATGCAAAAGAACTTACATATAATATCCGATTGATGGACACGATTGCTCGTTTCGAGAAACACGAAAACCCAACAATGCAGGATAAAGTAGAGTTTTACTTGTATCTTAAACAAGAAATCTTAAATGCTGAAAAGCACAAAGGAAAAAGATTTAAAGAACAAGCGAAAGGTAAAGTAGTTTCTATGGGTGGAGAGAATATCGAGGATATTCAAGAAGCAGAAGAAGTAAAATAATTTTTTATTTGTAATTATATAAAAGAGAGTTTAATACTCTCTTTTTTTTTGTTTAAATAATTTTATTAATTTTACGACTTAACTTTTTAAAAATAGAAAAAATGAAATTAACAAACACACACAAAATTATTATTGGAATAGTAGGTTTAGGTATCGTTGCTTACGCTACTAAAAAATATTGGATGCCGAAGAAAAAAGAAGTAACTACTCCTGCATCTACACCTGCACCTGCACCTGCACCTGCACCTGCACCTGCACCTGCACCTGCTACTTCAACGGTAGCAACAAAGTAAATTAAAGATAATAGATATGAAACTAACTAAAAATCAAAAAATTTATCTTGGTGTTGTAGGTTTAGGTATTTTGGCTTATACTACAAGTAAGTATTGGATGCCGAAGAAAAAAACAACTGCAACTACTCCAACAGGAAATGTAAGCACTCAATCTGCTCCAACATCAACTCCTGTTTTAGTTATTCCTAAAAGAGATGGATTAATTGCTGAACTTAAAAAACAAAGTTTAGAAGCAGACCCCGATGCAGAACAAGTTGCAGATGATTTTTATAAAAATTTTTCAGATAGAGAATTAGAAGTTCTTTTGATTTTTGGAAAAATGAATAAAGATGGTGTTGCTAAAAATCAACCTAAATCTGAAACAGAAGCAAAACAAATGTTGGCTAAATACGGAACAACTCCCGAAGAATTAGGTCAAGTAATGACAAAAATGTTTGAAAATGCTTTTTCTTCTTTAGGTAAAAAACCAAGCACTCCAAAAAAATAAATATTATGAAATTAACTAAAAATCATAAAATTATTATTGGTGTTGTAGGTTTAGGTATTTTGGCTTACGCTACTAAAAAATATTGGATGCCGAAGAAAAAAACAACTGCAACAACTCCAATAGGGAATGTAAGCACTCAATCTGCTCCTATAACAACTTCTGCTTCTGCAACTCCTGTCGTTTCTAAAAGAGATGAAATGATTAATAAATTGATAACTCCAACAGGAGGTAAAGTAGAGGGTGGTTCTATATCTATTAGTATGCCAAAAGAATTATTCGCAACTATGACGGATAAAGAATTAGAATTTATGTTGATGATAGGAGAAATAGATAAATCAATCAGTAAAGATTTAACGGAAGAAAATCAGAAAAAACAAGCAGAATCTATGTTGCTTAAAAAAGGCTATAAAATGTCAGATGTTGAAAATATGATGCAGATAACAGGTAAAAAGATGCAAGAACAAGCAAAATTATTAGAAAGCAAATTAAGTAAAAAATAATTTATTTTTAATTAAATAAAAAAAATGCGAGATTCAATAAGTTTCTCGCATTTTTTATTTAAAAATCTGTCATTTCGGGTATATGGCAAACAATATAACTTGTTCCGTATATTTTATCGAAATTAGTTGACCAATCGAATAGTTTTTGAATAAACTTCCAATCGTGTCCGTATTCATCGCAACCATCCCAATTAGGGCAATTTTCTTTAACGTGAGCAATACAAGAAGTTCCTGCTAATCCATATTCCAATTCAACCTCTCGAACACTTAATCCTGCTCCTGTTTGGATAAAATCATTAAAGTAACACCAATCCAATTTTTCAGATGTAATTTGTGAAACAATCATTTCTAAATGGTTTGTTCCGTACATATCATCAGAATCAATATAAACGATTATATCTCCTGTTGCTAATTCAATACCTTTGCTTCTTAAACTTCCCGAAAATAAAGGTTGTTTTTCTTTAAAGTTAAAAAATCTAATAATACCTTTTGATTCTTCATTTTGTTGTTCAATAATTTCAGCAACTATTTTTTCTGAAATTTCGCAACAATCTCCAACTATAATAAGTTCTAAATTTTTATAACTTGAAAGGATAACTGAATTGATTGCTCTTTTAAA
>JBEICW010000514.1:0-2667 GCA_040383785.1 Ignavibacteria bacterium
GCTATGGTGTTGAGTGATATGGAAAATAGTATCTTAGAAAATAATCTCTTTGGTGTAGATTTGAATGAAGAAAGTGTTGAGATTGCTAAACTTTCCTTGTGGTTAAGAACTGCACAACCTAATAGAAAACTTAATGACCTTAATGGAAACATTAAATGTGGTAACTCATTAATTGATGATGTTACAGTAGCCGGTGATAAAGCATTTAATTGGCAACAAGCCTTTCCTAAAGTGTTTGAAAAAGGAGGGTTTGATGTGATAATTGGAAACCCACCTTATGTTAGGAGAACTCAATTGAATGATAATATAAAATTAGGATTAGAAAAAATATATTATTCTGCATTTAAACAATATGATTTATATGTATTATTTAATGAATTAGCTTTAAAAATCGCCAAATTAAAAGGTTTAATAGGCTATATTCAACCAAATAAGTTTTTATCCGCTGAATATGGCTTTAAAATATTGAACTTAATAATAAATAATTCTAATGTCTTAAAAATTTATGATGTCTCATTAGACAAGGTATTTAGTGAAGCATCTGTCTATCCTTATATTTTTATTTTTGAAAAAGTCAGCTATAAAAAAGATATTCAAGATAGATTAATAAACCTTTTTGATTATTGCAAAGATGAAGATTTAAAGGGATTTGAAAATATTACAAATTCAAAAATAATAATAGATAAGATAGTGTCAAATTCTGTAAAAATTGGTGATTTAACAAAAACTATCAAACGAGGTGTGCCAAATACCAAAATTGAATTTAAAGAAAACTTTGGTTTATCGGGCATTAAATCCACTCTATTAGAATATCCGTATTTTTTACCAAAGTCTGATATTTGTTTTGAATATTTAGATAAAAAAGATTTAGAAATTAAAGAAAATGAGTTTAGCCAAAAATTGATATTATTACCAAGAACTACATTGAAAATAAGGGCAATTTTAAAAAATGAACTTGTTCATATTTTAGATAGAATTTATTATTTTAAAATTGAAAATAATAGATACACATTTGAATATGTATTATCAATTTTAAATTCAAAAATCACAACATTTTATTATGATTATATTTATGGTAGTACAAAAATTGGAGGAGGTTATATTGACTTAAAAGGTTCCCAAATTGAAAATTTTTTAGTTCCAATGACTGATATTGATTCTCAGAAGAAGTTCCAAATACAGGCGGATTCAATGATTAATTTATATCAGAAACTGCAAGAGCAATCTCAAAAATTCCAAAGAACCATCCAAAGAAAATTTGAAATAGAAGAGTTGCCAAAAAAACTTCAAGATTGGTATAAATTGACTTATGCAGAGTTCATCAAAGAACTGGCTAAAAAGAAAGTAAAACTGTCCTTGTCCCAAGAAGCTGAATGGGAAGATTTTTTTATACAGGAGTCAAAAAAAGCATTGGAGCTAAAAGCTACTATTGATGCTACAGATAAAACCATTGATAAAATGGTTTATGAGTTGTATGGGTTGAGTGAAGAGGAAATAGTGATAGTTGAAAATAGTTAATATGTTGAAAAAATGTGTTTGGTGTAACGAAACTGAAGAATTAGTTTTTTTTAAAGATGAAGCTCATACAATACCAAAATCTTTAGGAGGAAAAAACATCTGTCTTAATGTTTGTGATAGTTGTAATCATTATTATGGAGAAATTCATAATAAATTACCTTCAATTGAAGAAACACTCAAAGAAGTTCTTTATTTGTCAAGAATAACATTAATTGATAGAAATAAAATAGGTAAAAACAAATTAATTCCAAGAATGAAATCAACCTATTTTAATATTGATATTGAAAAAAGAAAATTTAGTTTAAAAACTAAATTTTCTTTAAAAAGAGAATTTCAAGAAGTTTTATGTCGTCAATTTAAACGAGGAATTTATAAGATTTTTATTGAGGAATTGGAACTTAATAAAAGGGATGGCTTAAATCCAAAATATAATTTTATTAAAAAATTTTCAAGATACAATGAAGGTGACTTACCTGTTTTCTATTTCAAAAGAAGAATCCCTATTATAGTATCAAAAGTTGATTGGATAGATAATCCATCCATAAATTTTGACTATAAAACAATGAATTATTTGATACAAAATGACGTTTTTTTTGAATTTGAATTATTAGGTCAAGTATTTGGAATTGTAGTTAGAGATGATTGGGATAATAATTACCTAAGTTATTTAGAAAATAATAAAGTGATAAAAAAGGGCTTTTTTACATCCATAAATCCAATAACTAAAGTTACTGATATAGATTACGAATTAAGTGATTATATTGATTAAAATTAATATTAAAATATTTTATGAAAGCAAACGAATTACAGATAAATAATTTTTTACAAGCTCCAAATGTCCAATTTGTGATTCCTGTATATCAGAGAAATTACGATTGGAAAAATGCGGAATGTAAAGAGTTATTAAACGATATTATCTCGGTTGAAACAGAGGATAGAGGAACACATTTCATCGGGAGTATTGTATTTGTTCACGAAGGGACTTACAGTACCAGCGAAGTAAAAGAGTTGGTTATTATTGATGGTCAACAAAGATTGACAACAATCAATATTTTATATGTAGCTCTTTATCGATTTGCAAAAGAAACTAATAGAACTCAAGATGCAGAAAGGTTGTATAATATGTTTCTTACCAACCAATATGCTAAA
>JBEICW010000515.1:0-2656 GCA_040383785.1 Ignavibacteria bacterium
CATGGAGAGCCGCTTATAATTGCTGTAAATTTCCAAATTATTAAGGATTGGCATATCTATTGGCGTAACCCAGGCGATAGTGGCTTGGAAACTAAGTTTGAATGGGATTTGGGTGATGATTTTACTCTAGTCAATACACGTTACGAAATCCCTCATAAGCACACTACTGATGAAATTACCGATTATATTTATGAAAATAATGTTACTTATTTTTTCGAGTTTGCAGCTAATTCTAGTGTAACTAATGACAAGTTGGTAAAAGGTAAATTGAGTTGCAGTTATCTGATTTGTAATGAAATTTGTATTCCTAAAACTTACGAAACAACTTTTGAATTTGATATTACTTCTAACCCACAACCAGACCCAAGTTGGTTTAATAATGAAACTTTTTTTAAATATGTTCAAATCGAAAACAAATATTATGAGCTTAAAAATGAATATAAACACTTAGATTTTGGTACTGATAATGAAAGTAAATTTTCAATAAATAAAGAGCAAAAAACTATTACTTTTGAAATTGAAAAAGCCACTTTTGATGAATTTTTGGGTAAAAACAAAATTGATGAAGTAATTTTGAACTCAAAACCAGATAATCTGTTGTTATTTCCATATATTAATGGTGTAATTAATAATAGTGCTAATTTAGAATTTGAAATCAAATCTGATAAAATATTGATAAAAACCAAAATTGATGATTATGCGACTACATTTCCAGAAGAAATCACAGCGATATTTATCAATGAAAAGAAGTGGAATGATAAATTCAAAGCGTTTGAAATTACTTTCAGTAAGTCAAAGTAATTATAAATACAACAAATATTAATTTATTTTTAATACAATTTATAGGAATTTCTAATGAAAAACATATCTAAAATTCTTAGTCTATTAGCTGTTGTAACACTATTTAGTGTTATTTATTTAAATGCTGGTGATGCTAAATTACAAATGGCTGAAGTGAACAAACCAGCTCCGAATTTTACTTTAAAAGACTCTAAAGGTAAAAGCCACAACTTAACAGATTTCAAAGGAAAATATGTAGTTTTAGAGTGGGTAAATTATGATTGTCCATTTGTGAAAAAGCACTATGATTCGAATAATATGCAATCATTACAAAAAGAATTTACATCAAAAGGTGTAGTTTGGTTGAGCATTTGTTCATCTGCACCTGGAAAACAAGGTAATTTTGATATGGCAACTATTGCAAGTAGAAGCAGCGAATACAAAGTTAGCCATACAGCTTATTTACTTGATGAAGATGGATTTGTAGGCAAGCAATATGGTGCTAAAACTACTCCACACTGTTATGTTGTTAATCCGCAAGGTGTTTTGATGTATGCTGGTGCAATTGACGATAATCCATCTGCAAAACCAGAAGATGCTAAAGGTGCAAAAAATTATGTAAGAGAAGCATTAAATTCATTAATGAATGGCAAAGCAGTAGAAACTAATTCTACTAAATCTTATGGCTGTTCGGTTAAATATGCTAATTAACATTAACTTTTAATATTAACTATAAATATATTAAACTCAAATGCCTTCAATTAATTTTGAAGGCATTTTTTGTTATTTTTTCTATATAAGTTACTTTTTAGAATTAAATTACCAAGAACCTATTTCTTAGCTACTATTTATTATTGCATCTAGTCATTCTTGTTATTAAAATTGCGCTTTATATACTGGTGCAAATATATTTTCTGCGAACCATTCTATACTTGTTTCTGTAGTATTTGTTTCATTTCTTACATAATCACTAAGCAATTTACCTTCATTTGTAGATTTTGATAATTCTAAGTAACCATTAGATAGACTTTCAGTCAAGCCGCCAGCCATCATTGCAGCTTTTGCATCTGCATAAGGGAATTGAACATATGGTAAATTTTCAATACCAATTGAATTTCCAATTATTTTTGACGCTTCATTGTAACTCATATCTCTCTGACCGGCTACATATCTAACTTTTTTACCAATTACTTTTCCTTCAGATAAATTAATTAATTCTTCTGCAGCTACTTTGCCTATATCACCTGTGAATACCATTGGAACTTTCATATCTCCATTCATAGGAGATCCCTTAATACCCATATTTTTGATTGTGTGCATTTGACCAAATAAATTTTCTAAAAAATATCCTGCTCTTAAATAAACTGCATTCAAATTTTCATTTTTATTTAATAATTGTTCAAAGTCATATAATCCCTGTACCACTCCAGCATTTTCAGTTAGATGTGCACCAATACTGCTTAATACAGCAACGTTTTTTACTTCACTATTTTTCAAAGCAGTTGAAATTGACTCACCAACTTCATTTTGGTATTGACGGAAGTTTTCAGTAGTGAAATTTGGAGGAATAACAGCATAAACGGCTGTAGCACCAGCAAATTCTTTTGTTAAAAATTCAGCATTGTGTAAATCGCCAATTGCTAATTCAGCACCTAAGTCTTTCAAATCTTGCATTTTTTCGGCATTTCTACCAATTGCTTTTACTTTATGACCACTTTTTAACAATTCAATTGCTGCTATTTTACCAGTATTTCCACTTGCACCAGTTATTACGAACATATTTAATCCTTTTAGATTATATTATAAAAATTGTTATAAATTTGAAATTATTTTTAGTTGTTTTGGGGATTATTTTTTTAAAGAACCTAAGAAAAAC
>JBEICW010000516.1:0-2655 GCA_040383785.1 Ignavibacteria bacterium
AAGATTTTTTAAAATGTTAAATAAAATTTAAGTTGACAACAAATAATATTTATTCATATATTAATTACTCATTATGATAAGGATGATTATTAATAATTGTAAATGCTCTATATAACTGCTCGATAAAAATTAGTCGTATTATTTGGTGTGAAAAAGTCATCTGAGAAAGTGAAATTTTTTCTTTAGCAATTTGATAAATACTATCATCAAATCCATAAGCCCCACCAATCAAAAATACAATATCTTTACTAATTGAATTCAATTTATTTTCAATATTATTAGCAAATTGTATAGAATTATATTCTCTTCCATTGTTATCTAACAATATTAAATAATCATTGTTAGATAATTTTTCAATTGTATTTTTGGCTTCTATTAACTTTACTACATTGGAGTTAATAGACTTGCCTTCTTTTACTATAACATATTCAAATTTCACAAAACGAGATAATCGTTTTTCATATTCCTTAAAACCGATCTTTACGAAATCAAAATTCGTTTTACCTATCACAAATAACTTAATCTTCATAAAAAACAATTTATTTTTTAAAATTTTATTAAAATAGTTTTATTTTACAAATAATTTGTTAAATTACAAAAAATAAATTAAATATTTTAAAAAAAAATTGTAAAAAAAGTTTTTTTCATCTAATATCAAACAATTTATGTCACAATTCTTAGGATTATCAGTAACTTTGCAAACAGATGATTTGCAAAAAACAGAAGATTTTTATACAAAATATCTCAATTTTGAAGTAATTTCAAAAGATTCTGAGTTTTTATTTTTAATAAAAGATTTAGTACAATTGGTATTTCATATCAATGAAGACAAAGAATCTGAGTCTTATATGTCTGGAGTTTTAGGTATTACTTGTACAAATATTTATATAGTTTATGAAAAACTAAAAGATTACAAAGGAATGTTATCAGAAGAGTTGGAAATCAATGAATTTGGAATCAGAGAATTATATTTAGAAGATAATAATCAATATATTATTAATATTCGTGAATATCAATTAGATGAAGAAAATGATGATAATGAAGATTAATTTCGTATTAAACTTCATTTTTATTAAATTCAAAGTTAAAAAAAATTAAAGCACCAAAATAATTTGGTGCTTTTTTTGTTATATAGTTTAGATATTACAAAAACTATTTACAATAATTAAAATACTAAAAACAAAATATGGCAAAAATTAAAATATTATTAGCTTTATTTATCATTTCATTTTTTAATTTATTAAATTTAAATGCACAAAACAAGGATAGTTATTTATTAAATTATGAGCCACGTGCTATAATTGATATGCCTACAGCAGGTGTAATTCCAAAAGGTCAATATTCTATCAATAGTAGTATATACACTGGCGGTGGAGTGGCAGCAAATTTTACTGTAGGAGTATTTACAAATTTTAATTTTGGAATATCTTGGACTGCCAATAGTTTAATTGGAAATGAAAATATAACTTCACAAGAAATCCCCGGAGTGAATCTAAGTTATAGATTTTTAGATGAAAAATTAGATTTTCCAGCAATATTGATTGGGATAAATACACAAGGAAAGTCTATATATTTTGTAAAAGAAGAGAGATTTGAAACTTATTCTTCTGGGGTATATTTAGTTGCCTCTAAAAACTTCAAATCATTTTTGGGCAGCAATTCTATTCATTGGGGTATTAACTATTCTTTAGAACCAAGTCCAAACAAGCGTAAAGTTAACACTTATTTGGGCTTTGAACAATTATTAGGCAATAATGTATCATTTAGTGCAGAATATAACTTCCTTTTAAATGAAAGCGATAATATCGTTTATAAATCTGGAAGGGGAATGTTAAGTTCCTCTTTAAAATTTAGTCCAACAGATAATTTTGTTTTTGAATTGCAATTCAGAGATTTATTAAAAGCAAGAAAATTGGAAAATGGAATTTCTAGAATAATTGCGTTTGATTTTATTAATAGGCTTTAATTTAGTTGTAAATTATAAATTGTAAAGTAATAATGAAGAGTAATTTAATTTAACAACTTGATTTTGTCTTTTGTATCTCTTAAAAACTCAAATTCATTACTAAACCCACGTTCAATAAATTGAATTTTGCCATTTTTATCTACAAAAATAAATGTTGGTAATCCAGTAACACCATATCTTGTGGGCAATAAATCTGTTTCATCAATATAAAATGGTAAAGCTACAGGTATTTTTTTAAGCATTTCTGCTAAAACTTCTTCTATATCTTGGCTTTGCTCCCAAATGTCAATAGTTAATATTTCTAAATTGTTTGAATCTTTATTCTCTACTGATTTATTGTCAATAGATTTATTTTCTAAATATATTTTTTCTAAGCTTGGATAAATTAATTGACAAGGTCCGCACCAAGAAGAAATGAAGTTCAAAATTAAGGTTTTACCTTTTAAATCACTTAAATCAACATAAGTTCCATTTAATTTCTTTATACTACCGTATATTTCTGCACCTTCATATTTTCTATATTTTAATGAATTAAGTCTTTTATTTGTTGCTATTTGTTTTAATGAATCGATATACAAGTTAATATTATTCATGGTAATATTAGTGGATAAAATAGCAGTTTTTGAATTTATTAAAAATTGCTTATACTCCATAATTAAACTATCATTTGCTATTGAAGATAGAATTGA
>JBEICW010000517.1:0-2648 GCA_040383785.1 Ignavibacteria bacterium
ATATCATTTGAAGCTTTGATAAAGTTAGGCAAATTTATGTAACCTATTCCATCATTATAGCTTATTTCTTTTATATTATTTGCGTTTTTTTCTGTATCTAAGTTAGTTTTACCCTTATAGATACCAAATCCCCACTTATATTCATGTCTTTTTAAATTATAAAGACTTGAATATTTTCTATTCAATCCAATTTGATTTGATTCGTTTTGCTCATAAACAAGGTCTTTGCCTATTGTAGCTGTGTTTCTATTGTCTGAAATAGTTGCTTTATTACTATCCAAAGACAAAATAAATAAACTATTATCATATTCATTATTTTCGGAGTCGCTTCCAAGTGTTAATGCTCTTTTAATTATAAATTTTGAAGCTATCCACTCACAAACTTTTTGATATGTGGCTTTTCCTTTTTGTACACCATCAATTTGATATACATTTCTTCCATGTAATTCTTCGCTGGTATCTTTAAAATCGGCATAACCTATTTCAATAGCTTTATAAAGCATATTTTCTGCTATTGTTAAAGTTACATCATCATATTCAAGTGAATAGGTTTTAAATATATTATCCGTATAAAAATCCTCAATAGTTGCAAGTCTATAAGTAGTATTTAATGAATTATCATAAAAAATACCTAATCCAAGACCAGTCATTTTTTCCAAATTATCAAAAAACTTTGAAGCCGTTAATTTAAACTTATCTCTATTTGATTTATTTCTTAAAATATCACCTCTTGTTAAATATAAGTCATTGTATTTTGGCTCTTCAAGTTCGTTATAATCAATTCCTACAAACAATTCATTTGCTATTGTAGACGCTTTGTAGGCGCTTATTTTTGTAGATGCTAATTCAGTCTCTGTCATATCATTAAAAACAGTATTATTTGCGTTTTTATTAGCTATATACTCAATATCAATAGTTCTATTTATATCTATTGCAATATCATTATATTGCCAAGTTAAATTAAAATTAGCACCAAATGAATTTAAAGATTGTAAATCAAAAGAATATTGAATCCAAACACTATCTCCTTTTTCTATATTTAACTCAAAAACATTATTGAAAAATGGGGTGGTTGGGTTTGTTAATGGAATACTTGTTAATCCAGTACCTAATGGATTTTGTGTTTTTATTGTATTTCCACTTAATTGAGTTATTTTTGTATATCTTGGCTTTTCATAAGTCCTACCTATTGAAATTATTTCTTTAAAATTTAAAAGATTACCAAAAAAATTAATACCATTTACAGATGTTATTCCTAATGCCGTACTTCCATTTGTTTCAACTTTTAAGATTCCGCTTTCAATTTCATTTTTAAATATTTCTTGTGGCTCTAATCCACTTATATATAAATTAACTGGATATGTTATAGGTTGTCCAACTATTTCTTCAATTCTATCACCACTTGATATTTGAATATAATCATAAGTGCCTAAAATTTGAGCAGTTTCAGCCGTTAATGTGTTGCCAGCTTCAAGTTCATTTATAGTTGTATCTGTTTTAGGATTTAAAGCGCAACCCAACATAAATTGATTAGCAAAAGCTGTTACATTTATATCAACTCCATAAGCTTCTGTGTCTGCTTTAAATGGAGTTTCAACTATTGTACTTTTATTTGCATGGTATTGATATTTAATATCTAAATTCCTTACATAAATATCTTCAGCATCGCCTTCTGGGATTTCTTTTTCTACTTCTAATAAGTCTTTTAAGTTACCAACGGCATTATCTTCTACCAATCCAATCTGTATTGTTTCAGTAGTTTGTTTGTATTTTGTAAAATCTAATTTGAAAGTAAAAGCCGTTTCTATGTTATTACAAGTTTCTGAAATAACAAGATAGCCAACACCATCTACAAAAGCACGTTCATATTCCGCTTTTAAAGCATTATATCCACTTCCACAATAAAATGTTAAGGTTACTTTGGCTTCTACTTTAAAACCATTATAAGGAACATCTCGGTCATAACCTATCTGTATTTTATCCAAGCCATCTGGTTGGTCTAAAAAAGCTACATTATTTCCGTTTATATTTAATTCAATTAATTGCATTGTGCAAAAATACAAAAAAAAACATTAAATTTTTATTTATTTAAAGATTCATTATATTCAAGTATCTTTAAGTAAACATTAAGCCTTTGTTTTATTTTTGAAATATTTTTCTTTTTTACTCCAGATAAATCCTGTAGTTTTCTTATTTCAAATTTTAATTTTAAAATATCAATATGGCTTAAAACTTTTTGATAATCCTTTTTTTCAATTTCTTTTTCTTTAAAATTAAAGGCACTCTTTTTTTTAATAAACATTTGACCGCCTTTTTTTGTTTTATGAAAATCTTCGTGACAAAATTTACATAAAGTTTGCATAGCTGATTCTGGATATTCCCATAAATTCCATCCAGCTACATAGTATTTATGATGGCATTGTAGATTTAATTTGCTACTACATTTTAAACAAGTAAACTTATCTCTCTTGAATATTCTTAATCTAAATTCCTTCCAATTTTCAGTTAAATATCCTTTATTCATATTTTTTTATTTAATCCTAACCTTTATACTAGTTATAGTATTAGTATTTATAATATTCAGGTAAATGAAGTCTTGAGTAGAGAGCATAGTAATTCCTTACCAAAATTAATTGGTTTTCACTATA
>JBEICW010000518.1:0-2630 GCA_040383785.1 Ignavibacteria bacterium
CAATCAATAAAATCATTTTTAAAATATGCTTTTGATAATTGGAGTGGTAATAAATTTTCATTCTTAACAATAATTGGTGATGCTTCGTGGGACCCTATAAAACGAAATACAAGAGCAAAATCCAGTAATTATGTACCAGTTTATGGTTGGCCCACAACAGACACTTGGTATGGACTTTTAGATGATGAAGTTGCAGGCGAAAAAGACTATCTTGTTGATATTGGAATTGGAAGGATTCCAGTTAATGAAGATAAAGAAGTATTTGAATATTTAGACAAAATTAAAGAATACGATAATTTACCTTCTAAAAAATGGATGTCTAACATTATAAATTTATCTGGTGGTAGTGCTTTTGAAATTGATTATTTTTATGGTAGAAAATCATTTTGGCTTAGTCAGATGGATAAGTTTAACTTGTGTTATGATACTGTAAATATTAAGAAAAAAGGGGATTCACCTGTAGGTAATAACCAAGGTGGGGAAGTGAGAGGAGCAATAAATAATGGGGCATTTTGGGTTAGTTTTTTAGGTCACGCCTCTGCAAATGTTTATGACTTAGATGGCTGGCAAGTCAATACACTTAATAATAAGGCAAAATATCCAATTTTAACAAGTCTTTCTTGTAATACGGGAGCATTTGCTGAGCCAGAATTTCAATATAGTAGAAGTGAAGAATATGTACTAACGCCAAATAGGGGATTTATAGTTTCGTTTGCCTCTACATTTACTGGGTTTGAATTTTCAGCAAGTGTAATGCAATTAAATATGTTTGCAAGTATTAGTAATCCAAATTTAAAATATAGAAATACCGCATCAATTTTAAATTATAGTAAGATAAATTTAGGTGTCCCAGATGATGCAGGAATATATGACCAAACAGAAATAGATATATTATTGCAAAATTGCTTGATTGGTGACCCATTAGTAGATATAAAAATTGGTGATGGATATGACTTATTTTTTGAAGAAAACGATTTTAAAATAACTAATGAAACTGGAAGTAATGAATTTATTGAAGGTAATAAAAAAGTAATAATTAATGGGATAATTAATAATAATGTTTATAAAATTGAACAAGATTATAATATTAAATTAATTCACACATTTAATGGAATTACAACAACTAAGGATTATACTTATAATAATATTTGCCTTTCACAAAATTTGGAATTTGAAATTGATATCGAAAATCAAGTTGGGCAACATTATTTTAAATTAGTTGCAAATCCTGACAATATATTATCTGAAACAAATTTTGAAAATAATACTATTGAATTTAATATTTATGTATTTAGAAAATCACTTTTGCCAATAGAACCTCAAAATAATTGGAATGTTGATAAAGAAAATCCAGAATTTATTTTTATAAATCCTTTTGTAGGTAATTTTGTTTATGAAATGAAAATTGTTGAATTATTAGATTCAAGTGATTTAAATGATGAAAAAGTAATCTATAATTCGATTAATGATGATATTAAAGTTTTTGAAAATAAAATTACTTTTAATCCTAAAATTGAATTAAAAGTTGATAAACAGTATATTATTTCTGCAAAGTATATAGATTTAGATAATATAAATAATGAAGTTAATGAATTAAAAGTGTTATTTTGGGCTGATGAAAATTATGAAAAAGAAAGTTTAATTTTAGAAAACAATTCAAATTATTCATTAAGTAAAGGCTATTTTTCAAATACATTAGTTCAAAATAAAGAAATTAGCTTAGATTACATAAATTATGAATATAAAATATCTGGAACAAGAGGAGACGATTTCGGTACTATATTAAGACGTATTTTAGTGCAATATAAAGACACATTAAATAGAGAGATTGTATTTCAAGATGGAAGTAATGAATTAGGTTTTCACATATTAAAATTTTCGGCTTTACAAGGTAAAGATGAACCAATTTATCGTTATTATAATACTTGGGAATCAACTACTCATCCTGATACAACTTCTCATGTGGAATTAGTTAAATTTTTGCGTGATTCAATTGGTGATGACGAGTATGTTTTTGTTGCAACAATGGGTGAGACCGCTAGAATGTTTCTTTATGAACCATTTACCAAATTTACAAATTTGGATTCTTTAAAATCTGCTTTTAAAAAATTTAATTCTGAGGCAATAAATAAATACGGCTGGGGTTCAACTTTTGCTATGAGTAGTAAAGTTGAAGGGGATAATTTTATATTGATATCTGATAGTACCATATTATATAATACTATTGAAATGAATGGAACTATAAAACAGGCTAGAAATCAAGGATATTATATTTCAGATTGGATTAGTCCATATAAGGATATAGAAAGTATTACCTATAAAGCAGTTGGAAATGTTATTTTAGATAAAATTATTCTAAAATCTACCTTTAATAATTCAATAAATGATACTTTAAACTCTGAAAATAATAATTTAACAGAAAAAATAAATGAAAATGAATTTAAAATAAAAGATGAATTACTTAATTCATTTAAAGGTTTTAATGATTTCAAATTGGTTTTCAAATTAGATAAAGAAAAGAGTTTTGATATTGTAAAATTATCAGATATTATGATAAATTATATTCCTTCTCAAGAATTAGCAATTGTAAAATCTAAAGTTAGTTTGGATAGTAGTAATTACTTAAGAGG
>JBEICW010000519.1:0-2628 GCA_040383785.1 Ignavibacteria bacterium
GGTATAAAAATTGATAAATTTTATGTACTAATTATTTGTTATATTTGTATAGAATAACATATTAAAAAAATATTTTATTACAGTTAAAACTTTTTATTTTCATTAAATAAAGAAAAAAATGTCATTTGAAATATATTCTAAACCAACTCAAATTTACAGTGAATTTAATGATGGTGAAGTTATTGAAAACAAACCAATAGGATTTCCACATGACAAAGGTCCATTACTTCCCTATTCTTGTTTATTTTATTGGTCAAACTTAAGTAGTCCTGATGGTTGTATTTTACCTGAACATACTCATCAAGGATTTGAGATATTTAGTTATGTTGTTAGAGGTGAGGTAGAACATTTTAACAATGTAAATAATAAATGGTTAGATTTAAATCAAGGTGATGCTCAAATTATAAAGGCTGGCGAAGGGATAGTTCATTCTGAAAAGATGCACCCAGGAAGCCAAATATTACAAATTTGGTTTAACCCAGACTTGAAAAAAACTTTATTACAAAAACCAAGTTACAAGTATGTACGTTCAGATGAATTTGAATCTTATGATTTAAATAAAATTAAAGTTAAGGTTTTAATTACAGATGATAGTGAAATATTATTAGACACTTTAGATGTTCAAATTAAAGAACTTCATATTTTTCATGGAAATCATTCTTTAAATATAAATCCAAATCACATTTATTCCTTATATTTAACTAAAGGTGGTTTAGAAGTTAATGGTAGGATTCTAAATGAAGATGATTTTATGGTAATTAAAGATGAAAGTATTTTAGAATTAACTGCCAGTAGAGAAGTAAAGTTAATAACTGTTGAAAGTACAAGCGAAATGACCTATAAAACTTATGCAGAATTATATCCAAGAAAATATAGTAGTTAAATTAAAAATATTTTAATAAAAAGCACGAATTGAAATTCGTGCTTTTTATTTATTTTTTATTTGGTGCAATATTACTGATTAATTTACAATCTACAATTTATAATTTAAATTATAATTCATCTTCAGCTTTTTTCTTATCGCCAATTACGTGATGTTCCAAAAATTCTATTATAGTTCCTGCAACATTTTCTTTTGTAGCTTTTTCTATTCCCTGTAACCCAGGTGATGAATTTACTTCTAAAATTAAAGGGCCTCTAACAGATTGCAACATATCAACCCCCGCAACTGATAACTCCATAGCTTTAGCTGCTTCTAATGCAGTATATTCCTCTTCTTCTGTTAATGTGATTTTCTCAGCAGTACCACCTCTATGTAAATTAGACCTAAAATCACCTTCTTTGCCTTGACGTTTCATAGCCCCTACTACTTTTCCATCTACAACAAATGCTCTAATATCTGCACCACCGGCTTCTTTGATAAACTCTTGCACAAGTATATTGGCTTTTAAACCCGAAAAAGCTTCGATAACTGATTTAGCGGCTTTATTAGTTTCTGCCAATACAACTCCTAGTCCTTGTGTTCCTTCCAATAGTTTTATAATTAAAGGTGCACCACCAATTTGTTTTATTAATGTTTCTACTTCATTATTTTTAGGATATTTCGCAAATACAGTTACTGGAACACCTAATCCCCTTTGAGCCATAATTTGAATACTGCGTAGTTTGTCCCTTGACCTTGTAATTGCTTGCGAACCAACTGCACAGAATTTTTCCATTAGCTCGAATTGTCGAACTACAGCTGAGCCAAACATAGTTACAGAGGCACCAATCCTAGGAATTACCGCATCTGGTTCTATTTTTTCACCTTTATAATAGACTGATGCTTCGCCTTTTTGCATCATTAAATAACATTTCGTATGGTCAACTACTTGACATTCATGCCCTCTTTCGTGAGCGGCTTCTACTAATCTATGAGTAGAATATAAATTTGGATTTCGAGATAAAACTACGATTTTCATATTGATTTTGGATATTTATTAATATTTTGTTTTCTTTTATATTGTAATTGTAATCAATTGTATTTAATTATTTTGGAACTTTTATTTTTTGTAAATAAACTTTTGAAACATCAACTAAATACTTATGCTTAATTAATTTTCTGCCAATTAAAATTGGATATTTCATATCCTTACGATTAGATAAAGTAAACTCTGCTATAAAAATATTAGCACCTATTTGTATTTCTGTTTCAATTACATATCTTAATTCAGATTTACCATTTGAACTTTTTACAAGTTTCTGAGTATATTTTTTTGTGCTGTATTTTTTTTCTTGATATTTGGGATAACTTGGATCTAAAAGTCTAAAATACAATCTTTTATCACCGTTTTTTGTAGTTATTTCTTTAATTCTACTGCAATGAATAGATGAAGTATATGCACCAGTGTCAATCTTTGCAGTTAAACCCAAAAAATCAAATTCTGTTAAATTTACTTTCTCCTTACGACCAATAATATCAACTTTCAAAAAATTATGATTATCCAAAAATACCTCGTATTTTTATTAGTATAAATTAACCATTTTGAACTTTACAATTTAATAATAAAGTATGAAATTATATATAAAAAATGTAAAGAAATATAAAAAATAATACTATTCATATAGATGTTATATATTTAAAATAAAAAAAATTTGCTTAAAACAATTTATTAAGTAAAAATTATAATTTGAAATATTAAAAACTAA
>JBEICW010000520.1:0-2620 GCA_040383785.1 Ignavibacteria bacterium
TAAGAAAAAGTAGTTTGATTATTAATATCAAAATGTTGTAATTAACGGCTTATTAGGTTTTAAGTGGTTTTATATAGAGAAAGAGTAGGTGATATTAACAAAAGTAAATATTATACCATAGAGACGGCTCTCAGAGCCGTCTGCAGGAATTGAGAACATAAAATATATCATATTTTTAGATAATCGCTTGTTCACAAGAAGACGCAATTGAATTGCGTCTCTACATTGAAAAATTAAAAAATGTTCTTTTATTACAATTATTTTAAAATATTCTAAAATCACTATCGTTTATATGTGAAATTAAGACAATAAACTGAATTAAAAAAATACTGATAATCTATGATTCCTATTTATACTAATTACAAGCATAATCAACAAAGGGCAATAAACATGTTCTCTTGCCTTGCTATGCATAGTAATAAGTGTATGAATATAAAAGAATTTATCAGTTGTGGTATAAATATATAGTATAATCCTAATAATACTAAAAATTTTAAGCAAAACCTCTCTGATATTATATCGGAGAGGTTTTTTTTATAATTTATTTTATAGTTTAATTTATAGTTTTTTTTATGTTTTATTTTAAATATAAATAATTGATTTTTGAATTATTCGGAGGAAAATCCAAATGAAAATAAATAAGCAAATGTATAGGTTATTAAAAGAAGTAGGCAATAAGATGCATTGTAGCCATCAAATTAATATTAAGAGGATGGGAATGATTAGGTTCCCTAATTATTTGGAAAGTTTACTGATAATTGTATTTCTAAATTTTTTAATAACATCTTAGTTTAAGATAAATAAATATAAAATAAAATGAATAATTTAAGTTTCTTTGATAAATATCAAAATCTATTTGTAAAAATTGCTTTCTTTAATATCTTTATCTTTTGGGGTTCTACTTTTATTGCGGTTATTTATGGACTCAAAGGATTTCCTCCCTTTATACTTACCGGAATTAGATTTTTAGTTGCTGGTAGTCTTCTTATGTTATATTCGCTTATCAAAGGTGAAAAGCCCTTAATTTGGCAAAATTGGGCCAGAAATATGATACCCGCCGCCTTAGTGCTTACAGGTGGAACAGGACTTGTAGCTTGGTGTGAGCAATATATTACCTCCACAGAAGCAGCGATAGCAGGTGCTACTGGACCATTTTGGTTTGTATTATTTGATAAAAAGAATTGGAATTACTATTTAAGCAATAAGTTAATTGTAATAGGTTTAATTCTTGGATTTTTTGGTTTGATAGTATTTTTGAATGATAGTTTGGCTGCAGCTTCTACACACAGCACTATTGTTAGCGATGAAACTTTTAGATTTATTGCATTTGGTGGTATGGCACTTAGTTCAATATTTTGGGTAGCAGGGTCTTTATTTTCCAAAAATAGACCATCAAGTCATTCTACAATAATGAATATTGCCCAACAGTTACTTTTGGCTGGGGTTTTTAATACTTTGATTGCTACAATTAGAAGTGAATGGACTGGCTTTGAATTTGCACAAGTGCCATTAGAATCTTGGTTTGGACTTAGTTTTTTAATATTTGTAGGCTCAATAATAACTTATATCTCTTATATATGGCTTATGACAGTTCGCACTCCTGCGAAAGTAAGTGTCCATACATATATCAATCCAATAGTAGCAGTATTTTTGGGTATTGTACTAAATAGTGAGAATATCACAGGATTGCAAATTGTAGGGTTGTTTATCATACTTTTTGGAGTTTTGCTCACAAGTTTTAATACATATACAGAAGTATTTAATAAGTTAGTTTTTAGATATGTAAAATCAATTTTACAACTCAAATATTATAGAATTACCAAATATATAGTGCATAAATTCTTTACTCATTCATTACCCAAATATTATGTATTCAATATTGTATATAGAATTTTATACCCAAGCAGATACCACGCTTGATAATTAACTTATACTTATCAACTTTACACAAAAAAAGGTTTAGAAATTAATCTAAACCTTTTTTTTTCTTTTTACATTATTTAAATAATCAAAAATATTACCCTTCTTTTTTAGGTATTTCTAATGCTATATATTGACTATTTTCTTTGTACTTTACTTGCATCAATAATACATCACCAGGTTTTTTACCATCAATAATTTTTTTCAAATCTTCTGTAGAATTTATCTCTTTTTTGTCTGCTTTGGTAATGATACCATTTGGAAATAAATTACGCTTAGATGCTGCACTATATCTTTTTACATCACTAACCAAAACTCCATTTTCTACATCAAAATCTTTTTTGTTTTTTGATTCTAACGCTTTGACACTAAACCCTAAATCTTCAAAATTGATAGGTTCGTTTGACTCCTTATCGCCTTTGTCCATGTCTTTTTTGCTGCCAGTTGTAGCCAATTCATCATCATCATCTTTAGCTTTTAATATCACATCTTTGTTAATTTTTTTGCCATCTCTGAATAATGTTAATTTTACTTTATCGCCAGCTCTTTGCAGTGCTACTGTGATTGCAATTCTTGAGATGAGCTAACTTCTTTACCATTAACTTCTAAAATTATATCACCTTTTAATACACCAGCTTTTTCTGCAGCAGATTCCTTCAATACATCGTTTATCAATACTCCAGTAACTTTGTCCAAACCA
>JBEICW010000521.1:0-2619 GCA_040383785.1 Ignavibacteria bacterium
ACTTTTATCCTATCTCTTCCGTTTATATTCTTTCTAAAATACACTACTGCAATTATTATTAGAATTATTGCAGTAAAAATAAATGGCTCTTTGATAGTGAAATTTGAGATTATTGGTTGCATAAATAATGGAGATAATGACTGTCCAAAGTATAAACTTGCAGTTAAAATTCCAGATTGTTTTCCTCTTTGATTAGGGCTAACAAGTTCCAATAGCTCAGTTTTAAGGTTTGGAACGACCAAGCCATTTCCAATCCCTGAAATCGCTAACGAGACTAATATCAATGGAATGCTTGGACTAAAATACAAACATACATACCCTATAGTCCATAATGATAAACCAACTACATAAATCTGTGAAATATTCAATGATTTTCTGATTTTTGAGTAACTTAAACTTGCTATTGAAGATGCCAAAATCCATAATGCTAAAAATCCACCAATTGATTGTGGAGAAACCTTGAAAGTATTAGACAAGAAAAATGGCAACTGTGTTGGTACCATCAAATAAATTACCATAACTAAAAATGCAATTACATTTAAAAAAATAATCTCTTTGCTAAATTTTGTTTTTGTTTCTAAATTAGGTTTTTCACTTGTTACATTTTGGGGTTTAGTCTCATCTAAAAATAGCAAAAGTCCAATAGTAATAATAAGCGAAAAAGCATAACCAACAAATGGTAAATTCCAACTTATATTAGCTAATGCACCACCCACAAGCAAATATACCATTCCGCCAAAGCTCATCAAAGCACCTTGAATGCCCATATATTTGTTGAGTTCATTGCCTTTGTATAAATCACCCAGAACAACTATAAACCCCGTCATCATTGCCGAAATAGTTATCCCAAGCAAAGCACGTCCAACCAATATCAAATAAATATTATCAAGGTAAAAGCCTGTAGTTCCAGCAAAAGCATATAAAACTGTAGCAATTATCAACACATTTTTTCGACCATATTTTTCGAGCATTATCCCTGCAATAGGTGAAAATAATGCTAAAAATAAGGGCGATATAGATAAAATTAATTTAGACAAAAATTCAATATTTTCTACACCAGCAAAATGCTCCGAAATTTTTGGCAAAGCCGGAGCCACAATAGCCCCCTGCAATACCGAAAGAGTAGAGCCAATTAATATAAATAAGTTTCGCAGCGTAGTATTTTTCATTTTAGTGGTTAACGGTTAATGATTTGTTATTATCAAATTAATCACAAATTAATTATTAGATAACAATGTTTCCAAACTTCTACTTAAATTCTTATAAATTGATGTGTCTTTGTCATTAAAATAATCCTTTAAAAGTAATAATGTTTTCTTTTCTGGAAATAATGTTAGTACAATTTCTTTAAATATCTCTTCATTTGAAAATAACCTTCTAAAAATAGTTGGACTTAAATCCTTAATTTCTTCAAAAGTTACTTTGGGATTTAAATCAAAATTAATTTCTGGTATATCAGGTAAATCTTTTTTCCATAAAATAAGATATTCTATAATTTCATCCCAAACATGTAATATTTGTAAATGTTCAAATAATGGTTTGCTATAGTAAATATGCAAAATTAACGATTCAATTTAAAAAAGTCATCATTCATATTTTGCATAGGATTTTTATATAAATCAATAATGTTTTCATAATCTCTAACAAAATACTTTGATTTATATCTTATATAAGGTTCTGAATTAATAGAGTTTTGCACTTTTGAAATATCTTCTTTTTTACATAAAATAAAAACTGACATGTTGAATTCATTTAACTGAAAAGTTCTCTTCAATGCAGGCTCTAATGTACCCAAAGAATCAACAACTTCAATAGCTCTTTTAGGAAATTGATAGCCAAGATTATTAAACCAAAGCACATCTATTCTTTTTGTTGATTCAATTATATTATCATACGTAAATTTTGGTATTGAATTTAAAGTTGCTAACATTGATAAATTAATATTATTAAATTTTGCAGATTTATCTGGTGTATATGTTTTCATATTTAAAAAATTTCCTATTTCTAAACAAATACCTTCCATATAAGAATGCATTCTGATTTTATCATCCTTAATATTCTCTATTTTGTCTTCTTTAAAGTCAATAAAAGAAAATAGACCTAATCCAATTTGTTTGAAATTTGTTTTATTATTTATATCTCTATATAAAACACCCCTAATACCAGCTTGCCACTCTTTTGTATTTTTAATATCCGGATAATATTTTTCAATATTATTATAAATTATACCCCAAGTAGCAACGCCGTTATTATCTTCTAAAATCTTTTTTATTGCTTGAATTTTAGTCATTCTTATCTTTTATTTCATTTATTTCAAATTCAGAAATTTGATTTCTATCAATTCCTAAAGTTTCTGCTAATTTGTCAAAAAACAATCCCTCTTCTCTAAGCAATTCGATTTCTTTGTCTGATTTTTTGACTTTAATTTTCAAATACAATGTTTCCATATTATTTTTATTTATTTTACAAATTAAAACGCAATATAAGAGTATTCACTTAAATTACAAAATTACATAATAATTTAATTCTAAAACACTATAATCATGTGATTTTAAGTTTTTTTTGAGTAATTAAAAAAAAATCAACCGTTGGGTTAACCCAACGGTTGATAGAATAATC